>CAYFOG010000001.1:0-2071 GCA_964344705.1 Candidatus Woesearchaeota archaeon
CTTTTTGAAAAGCTTGAACATGTAACTGAAAGTTCTCGTGGCGAAATTGAATTAACTGATGGTTTGGCTGATTTGCTTAAAGATAATTTGAAGATTTATGCGCAGTCAATTAAAGGCACGCGGATTGATGTTGGCAATCCAACAGAGTATTTAATTGCAAATTTGAAATATGCACTTTCAAATGAATCTGTTAAGAAAGAAGTCATTAATATTATCAAAGAAGAATTAGATACTTAGTCTTTCTCAATTATTTGAGAGCCAACGATTATTTTTTTCCCAAGTTTTTCATCAAGTCCCCGATATGCAACAGCCTCTCTTAAATCTCTTACTGCATTGTGGAGGAGTCTTGAAACAAAAGGTCTTTCTTCTGTTGTGTAAAATGCGCAAGCAACTACAAAATCCTCATCAGATTCTGAGAAAATTAGATCACCTACAAATTCTGATTCAGTCTTGAACCAACCAATTTTCCTTTTAGTATATAATTGAGCGCGGCCCCCGCCACGACCATTAGAACCAACATAACCAAAGTCAGTATTCGCTACCCTTTTGAAACTGTTTCTTACTTCCGATAATAATCTTTCTTGATTCTTGTTAATTTGTCTTGGATCATATGAACCCGGTCTTAATCCCATTGCGGTTTTGTATACCAGAAAAAAGTTATAAAGGTGATTAAATGAGAGTTGAGAAAGAGTTTTATTCACAACTACAGTACAATTAATATGTCGCATGAACATTCACATGACTCTAGTTGCTGTAAAACCAAGAAACCTTGGTACAAGGAACGCGTGACAATTGTTGTAGCAATTATTTCTTTGGTTTTGATTTCATCATATTATCTTTCTTTTCTTGAACCTGTTCGTTTAACGTTCTTTGATTATGCCCGACTGATTTGGTGGGCAATCCTATTAGGTTTGGTTCTTGGAGGAATTATTGAATATTTTATTCCAGATGAATACATTTCAAAGTATTTATCCAAGAATAAGAAGAGCACAATTTTCTATGCTACTGGGCTTGGATTTTTGATGTCTGCGTGTTCTCACGGAATTCTTGCTTTAGCAATACAACTTTATAAAAAAGGTGCATCTGTTCCAGCAGTGATTGCGTTTTTGCTCGCAGCACCTTGGGCGAATTTTGCAATAACAATAATGTTGTTTGCTTTATTTGGATTCAAAGCATTATATCTTGTAATCTCGGCAATAGTAATTGCCATAATAACTGGATTAGCATATCAAGTATTGGATCGCAAAAATCTAATTGAGAAGGGAAAGCAAATTAAAGTGTCCAGCAGCTTTTCTATAAAGGCAGACGTCAAGAAAAGATTCAAGAGCACCAAATTCAATTCATCCTTTTTCAAGAAATCCTTTGTTGGAGTCTCAAAAGGTTCATGGGATTTGTCTAGGATGGTTCTTTGGTGGATACTAATTGGAATGTCCATCGCAGCAGTTGCTCGAGCATATGTTCCAACCGAACTGTTTCATAAATATATGGGCGCGACCTTTCTTGGAATGATTATAACTTTGGTTGTCGCAACAATTATTGAAGTATGCTCAGAAGGAAGTTCACCAATTGCGTTTGAAATATTTAATCAAACAGGAGCTTTCGGTAATTCATTTATTTTCTTAATGGCTGGCGTTGCGACAGACTATACAGAGATTGGTTTGATTTGGGCAAATATTGGTCGACGAGCGGCAATCTGGCTTCCAATAATAACTGTGCCTCAAATATTGTTATTGGGTTGGGCATTTAATTTTCTGATTTAGAATTTAAGCGCCCCTTCCGGGATTTGAACCCGAGTCGCCAGGTTGAAAGCCTGGTATGATTGACCGAACTACACCAAAGGGGCGTAAGGTTTGCTCCAATTTTTAGTTTTTAAATGTTTCGAGCACATTGATTTTGAAATTTGGGAAAAGTTTAAAACTAAGCGATGAGATTTAGTTTTATGGCTAAGTTGAAGATTAATCCGTGGAAAGAAGTTTGGTTACATCCGCGAAATACAATCAAGGCCATTTTGAAATACGATCCAAAATACATGGTTCTTCCTCTTGCGGCGCTAGCAGGAATTGCAAATAAT
>CAYFOG010000001.1:2171-136321 GCA_964344705.1 Candidatus Woesearchaeota archaeon
CGATCCAAAATACATGGTTCTTCCTCTTGCGGCGCTAGCAGGAATTGCAAATAATGCGCTTGATTTTGAAGCTACCGACGTGCTTGTTGGAGGAAGTAGCTTTATTGGTTCAGCATTTGTTGCAGCATTGTTAGGAATTGTTTCTTTATACATTTCAGGTTCTTTGCTGAGCTTCACTGGAAGATGGCTTAAAGGTAAGGCCAATGCTTTGAAATTGAGAGCAGCAATTGCTTGGGCGGGCGTTCCAGTTATAGCTTCGCTTGTGTTGTTTATTCCACTTTTCTTTGCACTTAATTCAAGCTCAATGGGAATTATTGGACTGAGCAGTATTGCATTTGTTGTTTTAGGTCTTTGGTCGTTAGTTCTTCAAGTTGGAATGATTTCTGAAATTCAAGGTTTTTCAATCTGGAAAGCAATTTTGAATATAATATTGGCAATTATTGTAATTGCGGTGCCACTACTAATTCTTGCAGTACTTGCAGGTGTAGCAACAGTTGTATAACTGTAGTTAAGTTTTTAAACGCATTTTACGAAATAAAATTGGGCGTATAGCTTAGTCTGGTCAGAGCGCTGGTCTTATAAGACGCTACTCGTTTAGAGTAGTCTGAGTATACCAGAGGTCGCAGGTTCAAATCCTGCTTCGCCCATTACATTTCTGAAACAGCTTCAATTCCGAGCAAACTTAATCCGTTATTTAGAGTTTGTTTTACTGTTGCGCTAACTGCTAGCCGATGAGAAGTTAATTCTTTCTTATCTGAGATTATCAGATTTTGAGAATAGTATGAGTTGAATGTTTTTGCCAAATCCATCAAATAATTTGCAATTGTGCTTGGTTTTTTGGAAGTGTAAGATTTCATTACAATCTCTGGGAAATTGTAAACTTTCTTTAGAACTTCTTGCTCAGCATCATTAGTTAATTTTCCATTAATTTTCCTTGTAATTCGTTTTCGTTTCAATAGAGAGTTAATTCTTGCGTGAGTGTATTGTAAATAAGGTCCAGTATCACCTTCAAATGAAACTGCGCGTTCTAAATCAAAGACAACATTCTTTTCAGGCGTTGTTTTTAGGATTGAATATATTACTGCAGAGTTTCCAATAGCTTCAACTGACTTAATACTTCCTCTCTTTCTGTTCTTGATTTCTCTTTTTACATTACTGTAAACTTCCTTCATAAAGTCTTCAAGTAAAACTACTTTTCCTTGACGCGTACTCATCTTTCCACTTTTTAGAAGGACAAAAGAATAATGAACAACATCAGGCATACTTAGACCCAATAAATCCATTCCGGATTTTGTTTGTAAGTAGTAAAGTTTTTGATCTTCACCGAGAACCATAATATTATCTTTTGCACGACTTAGTTTGTATTCAGTGTAAGCTAAATCTCTTAATCCATACAATGAAGTTTTATCGCTTCGAGTCAGAACGAATACAGGATTCTTCATTGGGAGCTTGTAATCATGTAAATCCAAATACAATCTTCCTTCTCCGTCTTCCAAAAGTTTTTTGCTTCTTTCTAATCTTTTTAGAATATTATTCACTGATTTGTTAAACAAGTATTTACTTTCGTAATCAAAATAATCATATTTGATTCCTAGTTGACCCAAAATTTTAGATTGACCTTTGATACAAATATTTACTATGTTCCTGAAACGTTTTCTAACTCGTGTATCTCCGCTTTCAAGTTTGTGAAGCAAATCAAAAACTTCTTTTTCCTTTGAAGGATATTTTTGTATTTTCTTATTTATTTTAACATACATATCAAGAAGGTTTGAGAACTTCGGTTTTCTGTTTCCTGCAGCTAGAACCAACATTGCAATTTGTTTTCCAATATCGTTGACATAATAGTGAACTTCAGGTTTGAAGTTAAGGAATTTGTAAATTTGAACTAATGAGTTTCCAATCAACGCATTTCTTGCACGTCCGATGTGTGGTGACGCGTTTGGATTAATACTTGTGTGTTCGATTAGAACCCTTTTTCCTTTACCAATATTTGTTGAACCATAATTTCTTCCTTCTTTTTGTACTTGAGTTACAACTTCCTTTGCAAGCGCTTCTGAACTGAAGTAAAAGTTTAGATAGGGTCCATGAACTTCAATTTTTGAGAATGCTTTTGGGACTTTGATTTTTCTCCTTAATTGTGTAGCAATACTTCCCGGAGACATTTTGAAAAACTTTCCAAGTGAAAAACAAGGAAAAGCTAAATCACCCAACTTTGAATCAGGAGGAGTTTCAAGTAGTGAATGAATATCTTTGTTGCTCAAATCAACAACTTCAGAAATTGTCTTTATTGCTGCTTTACGAAACTTGTCCATAAGAGTAATTTAAGACGAAAGTATAAAACAATATTGAATAAATGCATGAGGCAGATAACCTGAACTTCGTTCATGAACCTGCCGTTGGATAAATGCACGAGGCAGGATTCGAACCTGCGAAGACACTAAGTCACAGGGTCCTTAACCCTGCCCATTTGACCGCTCTGGAACTCGTGCGTAAAAAAATATTGAGAGTACTCCTTTTAAGTTTATCTCTGTACTACATTTATGAAGCAATTATTTACGTCAGAATCAGTAACTGAAGGCCATCCTGATAAGATTTGTGACCAAGTTTCAGATTCAATTTTAGATGCGCTTTTGGAACAAGACGCTGAATCACGAGTTGCAGTGGAATCCGTTGCAACTAAAGGCTTGATTTTTGTAACTGGAGAAGTTACAACTAAAGGTTATGCCGATATTCAAAAAATAGTTCGTGAAACTTTGAAGAATATTGGATACACTAATCCTGAATTTGGATTGGATTGGGAAGATTGTGGAGTTATTGTTTCTTTGAATGAACAAAGTCCGGATATTTCTCAAGGAGTTACTGCAGAGGAAGGTTTGTATTCTGAACAAGGCGCGGGAGATCAAGGAATGATGTTTGGTTATGCTTGTAATGAGACGGAAGAGTTCATGCCTTTGCCGATTACTTTAGCGCACAAGTTGACTCATAAATTGGCTGAAGTTCGAAAGAATAAAGTTTTGCCGTGGGCCCGACCGGACGGAAAAGCCCAAGTAACTATTGAATACGAAGACGGCAAACCAGTTAGAGTTGATACGATTGTTATTGCTATTCATCACGATGATGGAATCTTACATGAGGAGATAAGAGAACAAGTTATTGAACATGTAGTTAAGCCGGTTTGCGGAGATTGGTTAGATTCTGAGACTAAATATCATATTAATGCAACTGGGAAGTTTATTATTGGTGGTCCGGAAGCAGACGCAGGATTGACTGGAAGGAAAATCATTGTTGATACTTATGGCGGAATGGGTCGACACGGAGGCGGTGCTTTTTCAGGTAAAGATCCATCAAAAGTTGACAGAAGTGCGGCTTATGCTGCAAGGTTTATTGCTAAGAACTTGGTTGCAAATGGTTTGGCTGAACGATGTGAAGTTCAATTAGCATATTCAATCGGTGTTGCTGAGCCCGTTTCTATTTCAGTCAATACTTTTGGAACTGGAACTAAGTCTGAATCAGAGTTGGTTGAAATTATTCGAAAGAATTTTCCGTTGAAACCGGCCAAAATAATTGAATATTTTGAATTGAAGAGACCAATATACAGAGAGACTGCAGCCTATGGACATTTTGGTCGATCTAAATTCCCTTGGGAAAAAATTATTGAATTAAAATAATCAAAAATTATTCTCTTCGCATTCGTCTTAGTCGCTTCTTTTTCTTAAGCTTCTTTCTGTACCACTTCCATCTACCTCGGTATCCGGACTTGTTCTTCTTTTTCCATTTACGGGACGAACGTTTCATTCTGGTTTTAGGTTAATTGTTTGTTTTATAAAACTTTCGAGGTGGCTTAGAGAGATTATTGGACATTGGACAAGTTATTGCGTCGATTATAAAGCCGGAAATTATTCTATTTGTATGGAAATCAAAACCTACTTGAGACAGATATTTGGCCGAGGAGGCTATGCTGAAGACTATTTGCCTGTAATTGAGAGAAATCGAAAAATTATGGCTGCGAAGAACTTATACTCATCTATTTAACACCTGCGTTTCCTGTGCCCTCGCGTTGCGAGGGTACGTTTTCAGAACTCAGTAAGCTTTTTTTCGGGACCCAAGTATTCGATAATTGAAGAACGTCCTTGGAAACCTTCGCCTGTTGGTTTTAGTTTTATTAGCCCTTTACGTTTTAGAGAATCAAGAGTTCGTTTGAAAGTTTTTTCAGACTTTTCTCCGCCCGAATTTGTGTATTTTTTGTAAAGTTCTCCAGTTGTTTTTCCTGAATTCTTTTCACAAACATCCAAAACTAATTTTTCCTCATCTTTGAAAGTTTTATTTGCGGCGGCCGGTTTTAGTGTACTAATTCTTTTGGATGCTTCTTTGACGTGTTCAAGAGTTACTTTCTTTGAAGAATCTTGTTCTGCAAGTTCTCCTGCGATTTTGAGCAAAGTAATTCCCACTCTGATGTCTTTGTATCCTGAAGCCACTTTTGCTAGCTCTGCAAAAGCATCAGAATTCCATGTGCCTTGATAAAATGCATATTTGATTCTTTCTTTTAGAATATCAAAAGTTTCTGAAGCAGTGTATTCTTTGAATTCTAAAGTTTCAGGAGTTAATCTACTTATTATTCTATAATCAAGTTGAGCATTTATGTTTGGCTCGTTTGTAAGAAGAATAATTGTTCGCTTCTTTATGTTCTCCAAAATGTGGTATAAGAAGTCTGTGTCATCTGCCTTGTCAATTTCATCGAGAACTATCACCACACCATCATGTTGAGCGAGTCGATCAATAACTTTGTTTATTAGCTCATTTGTTTTAAGATTTTGAATAAATCGAAGCCCTAACTGTGTTGCAATTTCAGACAGAACTTTGTATGTAGTGTTTGCTTTCCAACAGTTTATATTCACTTTTACAATATTATCTGCTTCTTCATACGCTTCCAAGTCCATTACAACTCGTTTTACGGATACAGTCTTTCCCACCCCAGAAGGTCCACTTACAATTAATGATATTCCTGTTCGTCCGTGAAAGAGAGGTTTGATTGCTGTTGCCACAAATTGCTGTTCATTTTCTCGATGTGGTAAAAGCTTAGGAATAAAATCTGGGTCAAGAGCATCCGGATTAGAGAAGATGGTTTGTTCTGAACCCAGGAAGTCAAAACTACTCATATTTTTCTGTGTTATGAAGAGTTTTAAGAATTTCTGGGCTGTGGGCAACGTTTTTAATTCCGCGATTTTATGGAGAATCATGAGTAAGTTTGATAAATATCTTGGCTTTGTTAGAGGAATTAAACCAAGCGATAAGGTTGTTTTGTGTTTTGACCAAGATGGCGACGGCATTCCTGCAACAGTATTAATGTTAAAAGCTTTTCAACGATTGAAGATTGATAATGTTCACTGGGTTCCGTTCAATCGCAACGACAGGATGCATGTTGCTGAAGAGATTTTAGCATGGAATCCAACTCATGTGATTTTTTTAGATGTTGCTGCAGAAATTTATGAAGGTTTAATGGGGAAATTGGTTAGCAAGAAAGTTATGGTTATTGACCATCATGAAACACACAAATCTTTTGACGGCGTTACTGTTCTGAAACCTCAGAAAATTGGTTTTGAAGAGTCAAATCAATATTGTACTGCTAAATTAGTTTATGATTACATGTCAAACTTGGTTGATCTTGATGATGTTGACTGGATTGCGGCTGTTGGAGTAATTTCAGATATGGGTCAAAGAACTTGGACAAGTTTTTTGAGAGATGTTTTTGAGAAACATGAGTTTAAGATGAAAGAGGATTGGTATGAAACTGTTCCTGGAAAAGTTGCACAAATTATTAATTCAGCTACAAGTGTTAATCCAATCCGCACGGATGAAGCTATTGCGCTTTTGGTCAATTCTATTCCTCGTGAAATCTTAAAGTCGCCCCTTGCTGATTTGAATGCAGATATTAACGCGGAAATTTCAAAATGGATGAAAGAGCCCGTTGAAAGCTTTCATGATGGTTTGTTGAACATACAAGTTATTGATAATCCAAGTTATTCAATTGGCGGAGTTGTTTCAAACAAACGCTCTAGGGCTGAGCGAGAAAAAGCGTTTATTGTGATTACCGTTTTTGGAGATAAACTAAAAGTTTCTGCTCGAAGTCAAGAATTTAAAGTTCCAATGAATGAACTTTTGAAGAAATCCGTAAAAGATTTTGACAGCGCTAATGCTGGAGGACACGATCCAGCATCTGGAGCTTCACTTCCAAGCGAGAATTTAGAGGAATTTAAGAAAAATCTTGTTCAAGTTTTTGGAGAAATTTTACAAGTTAACTCTACAAGTTAATCGAGATATTTTTGTTATTGAAATTAATAATATTCCTAACGCTACAAGTTTCAGTTCATATCCGTAAAAAGGAAAGATTGATAGGAAACCAGCAATGCCCAGATATCCAGCAAGAGTTATGTTGCAAGCTGCACAACCGAAGATTAATACTCCGAGCGTTCCACCCAAAAAACCTTTCTTTTCGTTCAATTGGTTTGAATAATCATATCGGAAAACAAATAACCCAATAAAAATTGCAAATAATGACGCCATTACCAAATCAGTTGCGAGTTGTAAATATGCAAAACTTCCCAAGTTTCCTAACTGTTGCTCAAGGTCATTGAAATATTTAATTATTGTAAGAAATCCTACAAAAGTAATTACAGATATTGCTAAATATTTTCTTTGTTTTAGAATACTTGTAATGTTTTCTATATGATTACGCATTTGCTGCTTCAAGTTCATCTAAGATTATTGATTCAAAACTTGAAAATGGTTGTGCTCCTGAAATTCTAATTCCATTTGCGAAAGATGCAGGCGTTCCAGATACTCCAACTTGTCTTCCAAGTTCGTAATCTGCATCAATTTTATCTTGATATTTGCTTGTGTCAAAACAATTATTGAATTCTGTTGTGTCTAATCCAAGTTGACTTGCCCAAGCTTTGTAGTTTGATTCGCTTAATGATTTTTGATTTTCAAAAATTAAGTCATGCATTTCAATCCATTTTCCTTGATCTGCCGCGCACTCAATTGCATTTGCTCCGGGAACTGCTTCTGGGTGAAAATTTAGTGGAAAGTGTTTGTAAACGAAATAAACTTTTCCCTCATCTACTAAATTTCTAACTCCAACTAATCCGTCTTGAGAGAATCTTGCGCAGAAAGGACATTCTACGTCTGAAAATTCTATGAAGGTTACTGGTGCGTCCGGATTACCAATTGTTAGTTCTCTGTCACCTAATTCAATTTCTGTACGAGGAATTTCGTAAGTTCCATCAGATCTTACATTTTTATCGATAGGAAACAAGTTTCCAATAATCATTGTGCTTACGTCCTTAGTTATGTACACGTCTTGTTTTTGAATCTGACCATTAATATTAATATCAAGATTTACAGCATATAATCCATTAACTTGTGAAATTGTATTTGCCTTTGCAACACCGCCTTGCTCTACAACAAGTGCTGTAACATGACCTTCAGCAATTTGCATAACTTCACTAGAAGTTGTTGTCAACATTAGGGTTGCAACAGTGTATAATAGTAAAATCGCAATCAAAGTTAATTTTCGTGTTTTTGGTTTTTTAGAAACTGGTAAATTTTCTGGAGCTTGCGGTTCCATCTCTTGGTTATGGAGAATAACTATAAAAGAGTTGTGAAGTTTCGGGCAATAAGTAGTAGTGCTGCAGAATAAACTACTAGTGAAATTATTTTTTCATGGTTTGATCCGCTTCTTATCGGACCCCTGATTGTATAGGGACTAAATGGTGCAAAAGGTTTTACTCCATGAGGAGTTAGTGCATCAGTTCCAAGATGAATTAAATATCCGATGAAAAACCAACCCGCAATTGCGAGATTGTAATTGTTTAAATTCAGCAGGAATCCAATTCCAATTGTGATAAGTATTCCCGTGAAGATTGAATGTACGAAACCTCTGTGTCGAGTAAATAAATTTGCCAAAGAATGCATTACTGGAACTCTTCGAGATATATGAGAATTTGGTGAATCTATATCGGGCACGATTAAACCAATCAGAAAGAACAGTGTTGCCGCCACCTCCGGACGATTCAAAGTTCCAAGGAAAGGAATTGTAATGGAATTCATAAATAATAGTACATATGCTAGCAATCCAAAACTGAGATGGGACTTGAACATCATGTTTATTTGAGAAGCTTTTTAATTTTAAGTGTTGTTATGAATCCATGTTTAATCAACTCAGAACTGCGATGTTGTTAGGATTGTTAGGAGGAGTTCTACTTTTAGTTGGAGGATTTCTCGGAGGACAACAGGGGCTGATTATTGCATTAGCCTTTGCAATAGTTATGAATTTTGGAGCGTACTGGTATTCAGATAAAGTTGTTCTGAGAATTTATCGCGCAAGAGAACTCAATGTTAATGAGTATGCACACGTTCATCGAATGCTTAATCAATTAGCTAAGAAAGCGAAATTACCAAAACCTAAATTGTATTTAATTCCCTCACAGAATCCAAATGCTTTTGCGACTGGAAGAAATCCTTCCAATGCCGCAATTGGAGTTACTGTTGGAATTCTTAATTTGTTAAATGACAAAGAATTGAAAGGAGTTTTAGCGCATGAATTAAGCCATATTAAGAACAGAGATATTTTAGTTGGAAGTGTTGCTGCAACAATTGCCACAACAATTGCATTTCTGGCAAACATGGCGCAGTGGACTGCGATGTTTGGAGGTTTCAGAAATAGAGATAGCGGAAATATTGTTGGGTTACTAGTTTTGGCGATACTTACTCCAATAATTGCAGGAGTTATTCAGATGGCAATTTCACGTTCAAGAGAGTATATGGCTGATGAATCTGGCGCAAAGATTGCAGGAGATTGGAAAGGACTTGCTTCGGCTCTGACAAAGCTTGAAAAAACTTCTAAACAATTTCCAATGAGATTTGGAAGCGATGCGAGTGCGCACATGTTTATTGTCCATCCTTTCAAAGGTCGAAGCATGATGCATTTATTGTCAACACACCCCTCCACAAAAGATAGAATTAGTCGTTTAGAAAAAGTCCAATTATAGGTTTCGAAGCACTTTTAAACCGCTTAAGCGGATTTTACACATGAGTTTGAAAAGCAGATTCTGTCCTAAATGTGGTAAAGAAACCGAAAAACTTATTGATAGTTTATGTAGCTCATGCTATTCTGGAAAGCCAAATGTTAAGGTTCCGAATCAAAAAAATGTTTTACAATGTGTTAAGTGTGAAATGATTTACAATAAAGGATTTTGGACTAAACCACGAAAAAATATTGAAACTTATTTGGTAGATAGAATTAGAGATTCAATCAAACTTCCAACAGGTGAAAAATTAATCGATGTTAAATTACTGGAAGAAGGAAAAGAGGCAGAATTATTAATTCGATCTCAAATTGGTGATGAAAAAATTGAACGAATTGTTAAAGGTAAATTTGAAATCAAGAAGTATTGCTGCCCAGCTTGTTCAAGAGAGCAAGGAATTGATTACACCGCCAAACTTCAACTTAGATCTGCTAAAGAGCATGAAAAATTTGTTGAAGAGGCACTGAAATATATTCGTGAAGCTGCGCCAAAAGTTTCTAAAGTTGAACCAATGCTCAAAGGTGTTGATGTTTATTTGGTAAATCAAAGATTGGCGAAGCAAGCTGCCAGAAGAATCAAGAAGCATCTTGAAGTTACTATGAAAGAAAGTTATCGTAACTACTCTTGGGATCATGAAAATGATAGACCAAAAAGACGTATAACAATTCTTATAAAGCAGAAATTGAGGAAATAAAGATGGTTGAAGCAAAGAAAAAACATAAAAAGCGCTCAAGGCACGCATATGATAAATCTGAAGAAGTAGGACGAGTCAGACTTCCAAAAGGAGAAGAAGTTTTTGGAGTTGTCGATGTTAGACTTGGAATGGGTAAATCAAGAATTCGTTGTGCCGATGGAAATGAAAGAATTTGTAGGGTTCCCGGTGCGTTAAAAAGACGTCTTTGGGTTAGACCTGGAAATATCGTAATCATAAAACCTTGGGAATATGAAAGCGATAATAAAGGAGATATTATATTCAATTACAAACCAATTCAAGTTGAATGGCTTCGAAAACACGGTCATTTGAAGAACTTACTTGAACAGGAAGAATTCTAATATGCATAGCGAAGTTGTCAATATTCCAAAAGATAGAATCGCAGCACTAGTTGGATCCAAAGGAAGTAATAAAAAACAACTTGAAACGCGAGGAAAGTGCAAATTAAACATTTCATCTTCAGGTATAATTACAATTCAGTCTGAGAGTGCCGAAAATTTAATTTCAATTAATCGGGTTGTCGAAGCAGTTGGTCGAGGATTTAATCCTGAAGCAGCATTTTTACTGTTCAGAGAAGAATATTCACTTGAAATTTTGGATATGAATGCCTATACAAAGTCAAAAGCTCGTTTGGCAACTCTTCGAGCAAGAGTTATTGGTCGCAAAGGCGCAGCACGACGAAAATTGGAGCAATTAACAAGTACAGCAATCTGCGTTTATGGCAAAACTATCGGAATTATTGGCAAAATTGAGGATGCTTATTTAGCTCAACGCGCAATGGAGATGATTTTGGAAGGAAGCAATCATGTAAGCGTGTTTAGATGGGTTGAAAGTCAGCTTCAATAATTAATCTCTAAAATTGTTAAATTATTGAACATACATGGCTAATTTTTGATAAGTTATTGATGAAAAAGGGAAATCTTTTTAAGGAGACAGGCCGTTTGCTTGAGTTATGGCTGAAGAGAACCATAAACAAGTATCAGTTGCTGAATTTTTTGAGAAGAATAGACATCTTTTGGGATTCAATAATCCATCAAAAGCGCTTTTAACCTCAGTTAAGGAAGCTGTAGACAATTCTTTGGATGCGTGTGAGGATGCAAATATTCTACCAGATATTGAAGTTAAGATTCAAGAACTGAAAAAAGGTAAATATCGAATGATTGTAGAAGATAATGGTCCGGGGCTGAATAGAAAAGTTCTCGAGAAGGCTTTTGGTTCATTATTATTTGGTTCTAAATTTCGTTCAATTGGCGGAAAGCAAGGAAGAGGACAGCAAGGTATTGGTATTTCTGCGGTAATTTTATATGGTCAGTTAACTACTGGAAAACCTGCAAAGATTACTTCACGAACGTCAAAGGAAAAAGAAGCACGAGAGTATGTAATGCATATTGATGTTAAGTCAAATGAACCGGACGTTCTTGCTTCCGATATAAAGAATTGGAAAAAGGAGCACGGAACGCGTGTTGAAGTTGAAATGGAAGGTAAGTATGTTAGTACAAAGCAAAGTCCATTTGAATTTATTAAGCAAACCGCAGTTGTAAATCCTCATGCTAAAATTACTTATACTGATCCCGAGGGAAAGAAACACAAATTTCCTCGAGTTATTGACAAACTTCCTCGAAAGGCAAAAGAATTGAAACCGCATCCAAGCGGTGTTGAGTTTGGATTATTCAAGAGAATGGCCAAAGATACTTCAGCAAGAAGTACAAAGAGTTTCTTAACAAATGATTTTGACAAAGTTGGTGGTGGAACTGCTAATTCTATTTTAGAAAAAGCGAAAGTTGAAGGAAAGATTATGCCTAAACTTTTGAGTGATGATCAATTACATGAAATGCACGCAGCGATTAAAGAGACTAAGATTATGAATCCAAGTACAGATTGCTTAAGTCCAATCGGTGCTGACGCCCTTGGAAAGAGTCTTGAAAGTGAATATGATTTGGAATTTGTAAAAGCAGTTTCTAGAAACCCAACCGTTTATAGGGGATTCCCATTTCAAGTTGAAGTTGCAATCGGATACGGTGGTGAACTTGATCAAGAAGGTTCTGTAAAATTAAATCGTTTTTCCAACAAAGTTCCATTACTTTATGAGGAAGGTTCTTGTGCTTTGACTAAAGGTGTGAAAGGCATTACTTGGAAAAGTTATGGTTTACACAACTCAAGCGGCTCAATGCCAACAGGTCCGGCAGTAATAGTTATTCACATTGCGTCTACTTGGGTACCATTCACTTCTGAAAGCAAGGCAGCAGTTTCAAATTATCCTGCAATTTCCAAAGAAATTAAACTTGCAATTCAAGAAGCTGGAAGAGCGCTACAAATTTACGTTCGCAAAAAAAGAAAGGCAGGTCTTGAAGAAGAAAAGAGACAGAAATTCAAAGGCTATGCGGGTGAAGTTGCCGGTGCGGTCGCAAAATTAATTGCAAAAGATTCTTACAAAATTAAAAAAGAAACATTAGAAAAGAGTGTTGCTAAAATTGAGAAGTCTTTGTTGAAGACTGCGGAAACAATGTATTCAAGCGGGAAAGATTTAGAGGATTCGGAGGATGAAGAAAATGAGCAAGAATAAAATTAGAAAAGAAATTGTTGAGAAGCTTCGAAAGTTGGGAGAACAACTTGATAAGGAGATTAAGAAGAATAAAGATCCAGAAATCACAATGCCAATTCGAACATTGAGCAATGCATATTTTGATGATAAAGATAAATTAATTCGGCTTGGAGATAAAATACAAACTAGAAATTTCTTCAATGTCGGTCAAGCACGAAAATTCATGCAGACAACTTTGATTGCTGCACAAATTAAAGAATTACTTGAACAAGATAAGCCAAGTATTTCCACAAGACAACTTTACTATATCTTGAAACGAACTATTGATGGTTTGAAGGAAAACACTTTTGAGGAGCAAGCTGAAAGTGACCCAATTATTGAAGATATTGAAGTTGCAATTGATGCTTTACGAGAAGACTTGGGTCTTGAGCCAACACCGGACGGAGTATTTTCAGGACCAATTAAATACACAGATTTGAAGACAGGAGATGAAATTGATTGTGCTAAAATGGGAACTGCTGGCGCAGCAATTCCAGCAAATACTGAACCGGGAGTTGTTAAGTTTGGAAAAACTACTGCGAAGTATGTTTTGGTTGTAGAGAAATTTGCGGTGTGGTCTGTTCTAAATCAATTGAAGTATTGGAAGAAGAATAATTGTATTATTCTTACAGGTAAGGGGCAAGCAGGTCGTTCAACTCGAAGATTGGTTGCACGATTAAACAAGGAATTAAAACTTCCAGTTTATGTTTTTGCAGACTTTGATCCATACGGATATTATATTTATTCTGTTTACAAACAAGGTTCCATCAATTTGGCGTTCTTCTCAGAAAAAGCAGGATGTCCTGATGCAAAATATATTGGATTGAAACATGACGATATTAAACAGTTCAAAATTCCTAAATCAAATTTCATTAAATTGACGGATCAAGACTTGAAGCGTTTGAAGGAAATTAAGAATTACGAATGGTTCAAGAAAAAAGAGTGGCAAGAAGAAATCAAAAAGGCACAAGACTTTGGATATAAGATTGAATCTGATGCGTTAGTTTCTAAGACAATTGAGTTTATGGCTGACACTTATTTGCCAAAAGTAATCAAAGACAAAGATTGGTTGGATTAAACTTAAATACTAGAACAACTTTTTTCTTGTATGGCACTTAGTGTTGTTGAATGGTTTGTAGCTATTATTGCAGTAACTGTTTTGGTTAAGGCTGTTCTTTTCAATTTGAATCCAAAGAAATGGATTGATTATTGGATGAAGTATTCAAAAAATTTTGCAGCATTTAGATTATTTTACTTGGCTGTATTCTTTGTTCTATCATTTTATTTACTTCAAGAAATTACATATGTACAATTTTTCGGAGGAATGATTGCAGGAATGTTTTTGTACGCACATACAATGATGCATTATCCAGAAGTATTGAAAAAATATGCTAAGAGTTTCAGAAACCGATCAGATTTGAAGAAACTATTATTGGATTGGATTATTTATATTGCTTTGGCAATTATGGTATTAAGAGAGTTATTCTTCTTGTAATTTCACGTTAAGCTTTTATTTAATTGAGTATACAATTAATCATGGCTGAAGCATCTTTAGTTGTTGCACTTATTGGTTTTATTCTAATTGTAGGTGCGTTTCTCAAACACAGCTCTCAAAAGAGAGGATACCCGCTCACCTTAATATTACTTTTACTAGGAATTCTTCTTGGACCGATTACAGGGATATTTTCTCCAGGTGCAGCAGAAAATCAAGTTGCAGTTACTTCATTCATCACGTTAGCATTAATATTAGTTTTATTTGATACAGGTTCTCAGATTAAGATTGGTTCTCTGTTTAGAAATTTTGCTGGACCAACGATGTTTGGATTACTTAGCGTTTTATTTACAATTGGAATTGTCGCAATTCCGTTTAAATTTTTATTAGGTATTGATTGGATTCTTGCAGTTTTGTTTGGAAGCTTTTTGGCCTCGACAGATTTGACTATTCTTGGACCCGTGCTAAGCAATATTAAATTGAAGGCAAAAATTTCAGAGTACTTGGAACTTGAATCAACATTGAATACTGTTATCTCAGCAGTATTAGTAATTGTGTTAGTCAATTTAATTGAATCTCCAGTTACTGCGAAAGCAACAACAATTATTGGAGAAGGTCTACAAACATTACTTTATCATATTTTTGTAGGTGTCGGACTCGGGGTATTATTTGGGTTTGCAATTTTATGGTCCATTCGCCATATGACTTTGGAAGAATTACCACACATCATTATGATTGGAGCATTATTTGCTTCTTACGCAATAACTGAAATTCTTGGCGCTTCGGGAATTGCGACCGCACTTGCAGTAGGAATGGTTTTCGGAAACTCAAGATATAAACTTCCAAATATAATCAAATCTTTTGGTGGTGAGCTTGAATTAATCTTAGTAACATTTGTTTATGTTATCCTTGGAGCGATTATTGATTTTACTATTTTGAAATCAGTCATTGTTCTTGCGTTATTGCTAATCGTAGCAGTTTACTTTGCAAGATATGGTGCGCTTAGAATTACAAACAAGGAAAATGCGAAATACAATCGATTTTATTTAATTAGTTCTCCGCGAGGAATTACTTGTGCCGTTTTGACGTTGAGTTATGCTAACTTGTTCCCAGATCCGACCTCAATAATTGGACTAGTATTTGGAGTAATTCTTGTAAGTAGCCTGTCATTATTTGGAATTCCAAAAACTTTACCTTCCAGATTGTGAAGTTTCAAATTGAATGTGAAAATCGATATACTGAAAGGCCAAACTTTTTGTGAGAAATAATAAAACTTATAAACTAGATGATTCTAACCAAGTACAGTCAACCACGAGTTGACGATTCTGTGAGGGCATCGCCTGAGACACATGCTCATTTGATGAGCGCAAATGTGTGCCAGTTGCAATAACTGGTATAAAGTAGGCGAAGTGATACTTGATAGTTGACACATTATGATACTATCAGTGAGTATCCCAAATATTCCAAACTAAATAAATTTTCAAGCTAGCGATAAAGAATTCCCGTTGATCCTGCGGGAGACTACTGCTAGCAGGATGCGATTCAGACATGCAAGTCTATATTCCGATATGGCGGAAGGCTGAGTAACACGTCAATAATCTGTCCTTAAGTGGAGCATAACCTCGGGAAACTGAGGGTAATTCTCCATAGTGGCGAGATGCTGGAAAGCGCTTGCCATCAAAGCTTCGGCGCTTAAGGGTGAGTTGGCGACAGATTAGCTTGTTGGTAGGGTAAAGGCCTACCAAGGCGAAGATCTGTAGGGGTGATGAGAGTCATAGCCTCCAGAGGAACACTGAGATAAGGGTTCCAGCTTTACGGAGTGCAGCAGTTACGAAACCTTTACAATGCGCGCAAGCGTGATAAGGGCATCCTGCGTGCCGGCCTATGGTCGGCTTTTGTCGAGTGTAAAAATCTCGGAGAATAAGGGGTGGGCAAGACCGGTGCCAGCCGCCGCGGTAATCCCGGCGCCCCGAGTGGTAGTCATGTTTATTGGGTTTAAAGCATCCGTAGCCGGTTGGATTAGTTCTCGGTGAAATTTAACGTCTTAAACGTTAAGATGGCTGAGAAAACTTACCAACTAGGGACCGGAAGAAGTAGGGGGAATGTCGGGGGGAGCGGTAAAATGTTGTAATCCTCGATGGACCATCAGTGGCGAAGGCGCCCTACTAGAACGGCTCCGACGGTCAGGGATGAAAGCTGGGGGAGCAAACCGGATTAGATACCCGGGTAGTCCCAGCCGTAAACGCTGTCTGCAAGGTGCTGCATTTGTTTCGAGCTTATGCAGTGTCGAAGAGAAATCGTTAAGCAGACCACCTGGGAAGTACGGTCGCAAGGCTGAAACTTAAAGGAATAGGCGGGGGGTCACCACAAGGGGTGGATGTTGCGGTTTAATTCAACTATACGCGGGAAACCCTACCAGAGCCGACAGCAGAATGAAGGTCAGTCTGAATGGCTTACTTGACGCGCTGAGAGGTGGTGCATGGCGGTCGTCAGCTCGTGCCATGAGGTGTTCAGTTAAGTCTGAGAACGAGCGAGACCTGCGTCTTCAGTTGCTATCGTTTTTCTTTGAGAACGAGCACACTGACGAGACTGCATTCGAAAGAATGAGGAAGGTGCAGGCTACGGTACGTCTGTATGCCCCGAATGCTCTGGGCTACACGCGACATACACTGGTCGGAACAACGGGCTGCGACTCCGAAAGGAGAAGCTAATCCCTTAAAGCCGATCCGGTCCGAATTGAGGGTTGCAACTCATCCTCATGAAGACGAAATCCCTAGTAATCGTATATTAGCATTGTACGGTGAATACGTCCCTGGCCCTTGCACTCACTGCCTGTCAAGTCAACCGAGCAGGGTTATGATGAGGTTTTGTCCCTAGGGCAGATTCAAATCATAGCTCAGTGAGGCGGATTAAGTCAACACAAGGTATCTGTAGGGGAACCTGCAGATGGATCACCTCCTTTATACAAATGTCCCACGGGATGTTTGATAAACTCGAGGTGAAGTATTACTTCACCGCAGAGGTCCTCCGGGTTTAATCTTGGAGGATCTCCAAGGGCTTGTAGCTCAACCTGGTAGAGCGCCCGCTTTGCAAGCGGGAGGTTAGGTGTTCGAATCACCTCAAGTCCATGTCCCTTTTAGAAAAAGGGACGACAAAAATTGGCGGGTTAAAACCCACCAGTTACTCGTAAGAGAATATTGCGATCAAGATGTTAGATGGCGCTTTGGCGTCTATCTTGGTTAAGGTAGACCTCCAGAATTAGTAAAATAAGCTTAGTTACACCGTTTGGTGGATGGCTTGGCTTGAGAAACCGAGGAAGGTCGTGGCAAGCTGCGATATGCTCAGGGGAGGCGCACGCATCCTTTGATCCTGAGATTACCTAATGGGACTTCCTTCATTCTTCGGAATGACATCACTTCGTGATGGGGAACCCGGTGAACTGAAACATCTTAGTAGCCGGAGGAAAAGATATCAATTGATATGCCGTGAGTAATGGCGAACGAAAACGGTATAGGGCAAACCGAATCCGTGCAGGCGACTGTATGGAGATGTGGCTGACTAGTGTACTGGTCTGAGAGTTTTGGCGAAGTTTTTTGGAACATTATGCCAAAGAGGGTGATAGCCCCGTAGTTAAAACTTGAAGAGTAGATTGCTAGCATCGAGAGTAGCGTGTTTTGAAAGTAGCGCGTGAATGTGGGGGACAGTAACCTCCAACCCTAAACATTTCTCAAGACCGATAGCGAATTAGTAGCGTGAGTGAATGCTGAAAAGATCCCGTACAAGGGAGTGAAAAGATCCTAAAACCAAGCGGTCACGGTTAGTAGCGGCACTAAGGTGTTGCTACGTTCGTTTTGAAAAATGAGTCAGCGAGTTCATTTTTGTGGCGAGGTTAAGCCTTTTAGGTGGAGCCGTAGGGAAACCGAGTGTGAAAGCGCGATTTAGTCATTAGGATGAGACCTGAAGCCCGTCGAGCTATGCCTGGGCACGGTGAAGTGGCAGTAAAATGTCGTGGAGGCCGGAAGAGGTGCTACGAGCACGTGCTCTTATGACCTGGGTATAGGAGTGAAAGGCCAATCGAGATGGGCAATAGCTGGTTCCCGCAGAAATAAGCCGTAGTTTAGTCTAAGTGGAGCATTCTATCAGGGTAGAGTACAAATTGTATGGTCTGGGGGAGCAATCCCTCGCTATGCTGTTTAACTCCGAATCTAATAGATGTGTAGAAACTTGGAAAAAGTGGGTCGGGTTAAGCCTGATTCACGAGAGGGGAACAACCCAGAGAGTAGTTAAGGCCCCAAAATTCTAGTTAAGTGTACTTAAGGTTTTTTTGGTCGAAGACACTGAGGAGGTTGGCTTAGAAGCAGCCATCCTCTAAGGAAAGCGTAACAGCTCACTCAGCGAGATCTTAGGGACCGTAAATGGACGGGACTAAAACTAGATGCCGATACTGCTCCCCGTTGCGTAAGCAACGCCGGTGTATGCGGGCGGTTTGCATGGGTAGAAGTGTGTTTGTGAAGATGCATGGACCGTGTAATCATGTGAATGCTGACAGTAGTAGTAACTAAGTGAGGTGAGAATCCTCACCGTCGAAAGAGCAAGGGTTCCTTGGCGCTAGTCGTTAGCCAAGGGTTAGTCGGTCCTAAGTGTTAATCCTAACCGATTAAGACGAAAGGGAAGCTGGTTAATATTCCAGCACCGTGCAAAGGCGTTCGGTAACGAGAGCCTAATATGACGCTTTGAGATATACATTGCGGACTTGTCTGTCCGTCTAAGCGTGTAAGGCCTGGGAGTTGTGTCATGCAGAGAACAGGTTGAAAACGTGAAGGTCGCAAGATTTTGTAGAGTCTTAGAGTCCATGAAAAATTATTAGGAAGTGTTTGTGCGTCCGTACCCATAACCGACACAGGTGCTCTGGCTGAGCAAGCCAAGACGTGTGAGATTAATCGACCCTAGGGAATTCGGCAAAATAGCCCCCTGACTTCGGTTGAAGGGGTCCCAGCGGTTGTAACGTATGTTGCGATTGCTGGGCTAAGATATTAGGTCGGCCCGACTGTTTAACAAAAACGTAGCCAACTGCTAGACGGGAACGTTGTGTATAGTTGGTGACTTCTGCCCAGTGCTAGTATCTGAAAGCGGTTTTCAAGCTGCCTAAGGACTGGTAAACGGCGGGGGTAACTATGACCCTCTTAAGGTAGCGAAATACCTTGGCCATTAAATGTGGTCGTGCATGAACGGAGTAACGAGGTTGACACTGTCCCAGGGTTGAGTCTCATGAACTTACTATTCTGGGGAATGGGCCAGAGACTTCCAGTGGGACGCTAAGACCCCGTAGAGCTTTACTGTAGCTTGTAGCTGTTATATTGCTGTGTTTGCATAGTGTATAGGGGAGGCTTCGAAGCATTGTTTCCGGACAATGTGGAGCCACCGATGTAACACCCTACCTTCATATCGATATGACTTACCTGAAAGGGAACACCTATAAGCGGACAGTTTGAGTGGGGCGCTCCCCTCCTGAAAATGTATCAGGAGGAACCTAAGGTCAGCTCAGTCCGGTTGGAAACCGGATGTAGAGTTCAAGAGCAAAAGCTGGCTTGACTGAGATCTGCAAAGCAAAGGTTTCAGACGCGAAAGCGTGGTCTAGAGAACCCCTATGTCCCTCTTACTGAGGGCTAGGATTGATAGAAAAGCTACCTCGGGGATAATTGAGTGGTGCCGTGCTAGAGTACATATCGACCACGGCGCTTGCGACTTCGTTGTCGGCTCTGCTTATCCTGGCTGTGCAACAGCAGCCAAGGGTGCGGGAGTTCACCGATTAAAAAGCACCGTGAGCTGGGTTCAGAACGCTGTGAAGCAGTTTGTTTGATATCTACTGGAAGTGTTGGGAGTCTGAAGAGAAGCTGCCTCTAGTACGAAAGGAACGAGGTGTCCGAGCCTCTGGTGTATCTGTTGTCCGACAGGGCAGGCAGAGCAGCTACGCTCGAAGTGGATAACTTCTGAAAGCATCTAAGAAGGAAGCCACCTGTGAAAAGAGACTCTCTAGGTACTTGTAAAAGACAAGTTTGATAGGACTGGGGTGTACGCATCAAGGAAACGAGATGTTTAGCCCGCGGTTACTAATAACCTTAAAGTTTATTTTACCCATTCTGGAGGTCTACTTCATATTCTTTTTTAGAAACATTTATCATTGACTTAAGTTTATCAAAACTATGCGAAGACGTCTCAGAAAGCTGACAAACATTCAAACATTTTCTTTAGTAGTATTCAGTGCAGTTGTTGTTTACTTCGTAGATTGGTTTATTTTACGGCCGCTTGGAATTTTACCGAGTGTGGAATTTTTTATTGACGTTGTTTTGTTCTATGTGTTCTTCAAACTAGTTCAGAAAGAAGCACCAAAATTATTGAACTGATTTTCCAGTCACCGTAATACTTTTAAAGCCAAAAAATGGTGCTAAATTAACGCAGAGAGGCAGACTGTCGGCGCTTGCGCTGTGGAAAGTCCACCCACTCACGAAGTCCACTGAGCTTTAATAGGCTCGTCTGGCAACAGAAACGAACTGCTCTGTTCGTACGATGATCCTCAAGGTGAGGTTGTTCAGAGTAAGATGAAAAAATGTCAGACTGGATGAGTGCAAGGTTAAAAACCGCTTAGTCAAATGTCTGCACAGTCATTCCAATTGAGGAGACTGACAGAAGGTGGCTTACATCTCTGCGTTTATATTTATTCTTTTCAAACATTTTTTAAACCAGTATTTTAGTTCTAACTATGGCAAAGAAAAATAAAATGAGAATGCCTTCCTCGCAAGGAGGTTTGGTTAATTATTACGACGAGAATAAGGCCTATGTAAATATTTCTCCGAAGTTTGTTATCGGACTGACGGTTGTAATTGCTATTTTGGCAATTTTGGTTCGAGTGATATAATTATGAAAATTATTTCCTGGAATGTGAATGGAATTCGTGCTGTTTTGAAAAAAGAGTTCTCAGATTTTGTTCGTAAATCAAATCCAGATATTTTGTGTTTACAAGAAACTAAAGCGCACCCTGATCAAGTTGATAAAATGCTCGATAATTATGAGCATCACTATTGGAATAGTGCAGACAAGAAAGGCTATTCCGGTACTGCAGTTTTTTCTAAAATTAAACCTTTGAAAGTGGTTTATGGTGGCGGACTTGAAGAGGGCGAGACTGAAGGTCGTGTAATTACTTTAGAATATGACAAATTTTATCTGGTTAATGTTTATACTCCGAATTCTAAGAGAGGCTTAACTCGTTTGACTTATCGCCAAAAATGGGATATCGCCTTTTTGAAGTATTTGAAAGAATTAGAGAAAGAGAAACCAGTTGTTTTGTGTGGTGATTTGAATGTTGCACACAAAGAAATTGATTTGGCACGTCCAAAAAACAACAAAAAGAATGCAGGTTTTACTGAGGAAGAGCGAAAAGGAATGGATAATTATGTTAAAGCTGGTTTTGTAGACACATTTAGAATGTTTACTGAAGAAGGCGGACATTATTCTTGGTGGAGTTATATGTTTAATTCTCGTGCCAAAGATATTGGTTGGAGAATTGATTATTTTATTGTTTCTGGAAAACTAAAATCCAAAGTTGAAAATTCTAGAATTTTGAAAATGGTTATGGGTTCAGATCATGCTCCTGTTGAGTTAAAAATCAATATTTAATATACATACTTAGTATGTAGTTATATGAGAAAGTATTATATATGTAAAGTAATTCATATCTGTATGCCGCGTGACAGAATTAGTATTACTATTGATAAAGGTCTTTTGAAATGGATTGATAAGCAAGTTCGTAGTCGGCGCTTTTCAAGCAGAAGTCATGCGCTTGAATATGTAGTTTCGAGATATGGAAAAAAATAGACCACTTTTTATAGTCAGCAATTTAGCAGTAATTTTAGGAATTTCTATTCTTGTCTTAAGCGGTTTAATTTTTGTAACATTTAATGCTCCAACAGGATTTTTCGAAGGCACAATATCTGGATTTACAACTGCAGATTTGAATGATTCAAATTCTACAAATGACGCGGCAGTTAATTTGAATGGATTTGAACAAGGAACTGCGGTTGTTGGTCAAGAGGTTGAGTGGATTAATCCTGGAACAAATGAACTTGTTACGACGACAGCACCCGAGGTTAGCGAAACTAGTGAATCGGAAGTTGATGGTAAACTTCAAAAGAAAGTTACTGTTGCTTCTGATTTTCACTATCAAAATGTTTTGACATATGCGTCGATTCCTGACTTGACTCCAGCTCAAGTTAAGTTGTATTGGATTATTGATGGAGTTAAGACTGATGTTACAGATAGAGAAGATTTTAATGTAACTTTTTACGATGAGAACAATGATGAATTAATTGACAAAATTTCTTGGATTACACCACATTTATCTACGCAGGAATTCATTCTTGAGTTTGATATAACAGTTATCAATCCTTGGGAATTCGGACAAAGTGGTGGAGAATGGGTCGTATATTTTGATACAACTGGAACGGGAACTTTGAATATTACAAAAGATGATTTGTCAAATTCAGTTTTGACGTTTAATTATTTGAAATGTGGGGCTACTGATGTTCCGTATAGTTATGTTGGACAATCTTATGTTGTTGAAAATTATACTTGTTCTGAAACTGCAACAATTGGTCATACAATTGGAGATATGCCTAATGAAATATTTTCTTTGAGGTTTGATTTCGGAAATGATTTACAAAATGATGTGGATTTTGCTTATGATCCTGCCATGTGTTTACCTTGGCCAACAGGTATGCCTGGTGAACCAGATTGTTCTGCGTGTGTTCCCGAAGGATTTGTAGGTTTTGATATTGATCCAAGCGTTGATGGTGCTTGTTATAGTGATCCGTTTTGTGCAACGCCGTGTGGCGGGGGTGGCCCTCCACCAAACAATGCACCTGTGGCCGTAGCAGATTCATATGTTGTTAATGAAGACACTCAGCTCTCTGTTTCTGCGCCAGGCGTTATTAGTAATGATACTGATGCAGATGGAGATTCATTAACTGCTACATTGAATACTGACGTATCAAATGGAACACTTTCCTTAAACTCAGATGGTTCATTTACATATACGGGAGATTCAAATTTTAATGGAATTGATACTTTCAAATATTATGTTAGTGACGGAACAGATACATCAGATCTTGCAACGGTCACAATTACAGTAACTGCAGTTAATGATGCGCCCAGCGCACCAAGTCTTTCTTTGAGTCCATCCACAATTTATGCTTATCAAACGTTGACTGCTTCTGCGTCTGGAAGCACCGATCCTGAAGGAGATACACTTTCATCTTATTACTATGAATTCTATAATAAGAACGATGCGACCACAGTTCAGTCATATTCTACGACTGCGACATATTCAATTCAATCAACAGACGATAATGATGAAATAAGAGTTCGTACAAAAGTTGATGATGGTGTTGTAAATTCTTCTGAGACTACTAAATTAATTAATGTTAGTGACTCAGTTCTTTGTGGAGATACATTAAGTGCTTCAACAACGCTAAATCATAATATTACTGACTGTACTAGTGACAATTTTTTAACAATCTCAGGAAATAACAGAGTTATTGATTGTAACGGATACACAATTCAAGGTACTGCCAACACTGCTTTTTATCTTGGAACGGGAAATTCTGGATCAACTATTAAGAATTGCAATCTCAAATTAAATGGACCAACCAGTAAAAATGGAATTGTTGGATATACAACTACGGGATTAACTATTCAGAATAATACAATTAATGTAACGAGTCACCAAGCAATATATCTTGGAACTCGAAGCGCCAATTCAACAATACAGGGAAACACCTTTATTGGAGATAATTCTAATCCTCTTGTTTATTTGGTTAATGAACCTTTCAATATTACAGTAAGAGATAATAGTTTTACGGAAGGCAACCGTTACGCAATTAGATATTATAATGGAAGCAAACATAATAAAATAATAAATAATACTATAACTACTTCAACTTACGGAATTCAATTATATTCAGGAACTTATAATACTACTATTGAGAATAATACTCTTACTTGTTCTGGAAATTATTGTGTACAAATTCGTGGCAACGCGAGCGAGAATACAGTGTATAATAATACTCTGATTAATGGAGGTTATTCTTTATCTTTAAATACCAATGTAACAAAAACTTTGGTTTACAATAATACTATTTCAACCAACTCTTCAGATGGAACCCGAGCAGTCAGATTTACAAACGCAAGTCATAACAGAATTTACAATAATACTCTAACTACTTTTGATCAAGGAATTCAAATTTATCTTGAATCTGTCAACAATTCATTTTTAGACAATACAATTACTGCAACAGATGATATTGGAATTGAAATACATACTCGTTCATCAAACAATACAATTACTGGAAACACTATGACAATATCTGACGATTATGGAATTCGTTTTCTTATTGACTCGTCAGATAATCTTGTAAAAAATAATGTAATAACTGTTACAGATGCTTATGCTTTATCATTTGAGACTAACTCTAAGAACAACATTGCTTGGAATAATAATTTCTCAACAAATAGATTAGCTATTCGTGATATAACTTCTGCTACCGAGTTTAATTCACTAGTTTACAATAATTCTTTCGGAGAGATTAATTTTAATTCAACCTCTTTGACTGAAAATGAGGGCGGAACGTTCGGATTGGGACAAAACCTATCTTTGTTGAGCAATGAAGTTTTTGTCAATATAACTCATTTCCCTAGCTTCAATAGTTCGTCGCGAATAATTATTTTTGGAACTGATGCACTGGGACTTGCAACACGAAAACCTTATCAGGACGGTGCCGCGTGCGATTCAAGTATTTGTACGGAAATATCAGATGCTGATATTTACAAATTTAATGTTACAACTTTGACAACCAATAAGAGATACAATTTTAGTGTTGGTACTGGTGAGTGTATGTCTGCATCAGGAAATGTTTTCGATATTAGTTCTGATACTTCATGTAGTTCTGAAACAATTTCAGACGTAAATAGTGAATTACGATTGGGTGCAGGAAATTTGAAGTTAGACAAAGGGAATTTTGAATATTTAATTTTGAATATGACTGATGCTAACTCAATTTTGAATATAACTAATTCTAATTTTAGTTCCGCAGGCACCGCAGATATTAAAAACAAGTTGATAATATTGGACTCAACATTTAATATCTCAAATGGCTTAACAAGATTTTATCCTGGTTCAAAATCAACATTCATCAATTCAACACTGATTACAAACAATTCAATTATTCACGGAAGCTTTGACATTGACCCCTCTAATTGGACCAACTATGGAAACTTAACGGTAAACAACACAGTTAATGTAACTGACACAACACTCAATGTTACTGATGATATAATCGTTCTAAATAATGGTTGGTTGAATGTTACAAATTCAACTGTATATTCCAGGGGAACTAATGTAACCGGAAACGTTACTATTGACCCTTCAACTTGGGAAGAGCACGGAGATTTGATTGTTGGACCTGGAGGAATGATGGATTTCATTGACACGGGAGTAATTGTTCATGGAAAAGTTATTGTTGATGGCGGAACGCTGAACTTCTTGCTTGATTCAATTCTTCAAATGAATGCAGATAATCTTCCAGCGGGAAACTCAGATGTTACAATACAAGATATTGGCTTAGATGCCGGACTAATGTATGTTGATCCGTCTAGCAGGATGGAGCGCAATTCTACTACAAATTATAACGTCAAAGCAACTGCGGGCGGAGAACTTAGAATGTATGGTAACGCGACAGATATAGAAGATTTAACCATTGCTTCAGATTCAGTACTTACTTTCAATGCGGCACCATCTATGGAAGTTGAAGGAACTACTAGTTTAGATGGTACACTTACTATGGCCAGTTCACATTTTGTTTCAAACGGAACCGGAACACTTTCAATAACTGGAGCAAATTTCTACAACTTGTCTGTGCAGACTGGAACTACAACTTTAGGTTCCGCAGTAACTGTAGATAATTTATTATTGGTTCCTGGAACTTTGACAACTAGCGATAATTCAGTAACTACTCCGAAGTTGGATTTGGATGGAACAATTAATGCGGGTTCTTCTGTTGTGACTGTCAATGGAAATGCAAACATGACGGGTGGAACTTATACTGCTGGAAATTCCAAATTGATTTTGGGAGGAACGGGTGTTTTCAATCCTGGAGGAAATTCATTTGATAGTTTGAATGTTAGTAGCGGTAATAATGCGAGACTGGAAGGAGTAGCTACAATTAATCGATTATTCTGTCCAATCGGAGTTTACAATATTAGCGGAAATTCAAATCTGACGTTAAATCGTTCACAACAAGTTTGTTCAACGCAAGCATACTGGAATATCTCGCTTCACAATGGAAAGATAATCAATGCTTCGATTAATGGAACTAACATAACTCACATCAATGGCTCCAATGTTGTTATCCATCCAATCTCAAGTTTCATCCTTGACGCAGGAAACTTCAGAAATGTTTCTTCCTACATAAATATAACGGCTTCTACTGGAACTTCTTCAGTTGATGTTAATGTTTCTTATCGTGACGAAGATGTCAATGATGTTTCGGAAAGCACAATTAAAATATTTAGATATACAGGAAGCGCTTGGAGTGAACTTACTGGCTCGACAGTGAATACTGCAACCAATATTATTTCAGCAACACTCAACACATTCTCATTGTTTGGAGGAGGAGGACATGAGAAATCTGTAGCTATTGCTTTATCTCCAAACTTATCCAGCAACGTAGGATGGACAGTTTCAAACACAACCGGATTGGAATGGATGGGACACAACAATAATGGAACTGGACCGACAGGATACTACATTAATATTAGCGCAAATCAAACAACAGTCAATTTAACAATTAAGGCAGATGGAGCGCTTTCAAGCGGAGGAAATAGTATTGCGTTGACGTATTTCAATTACTCATACAACAATTCAGATAGAACGACACCGGGACCAAACAAATCAATCACTACGACAGCAACAAGCATAGGAAATCAACTTGCAAATAAATCAGTAACTTGGTTGAAATTCTTCCTGACCGTTCCTACCCGACAGGCTGCTGGAAACTATACTAATGTAGTTACTATTGCTGCAACAGCATCATAAAATGAAAGAAAGAATTACAGTGAGCATTGAAAGAAGATTGCTTAAGAAAGTGGATTCAAGTATTGATAAGTATTTGTTTGCGAATAGAAGTCACGGATTTGAATATTTAGTTGCGGAGGAAAAGAGAAAGTCTAAAAGTAGGAGATGATAATGGATACTATGAAGAAGTTCTTGGCATTGATGATTATTTTCACAGTTTTAGTTAGTCCAGTTATTGCTTTGAAAGGCGTCGGAATTAAGTACGGAGTTGAATACACTACTGTTGGTGAAGGTGCTGAAACTTGTCTTAGTTATGGAGTTTACAATCCTTGGGATGAAAGCGTTGTTGCCGAGTTAACTGCTGACGGAGAACTAGAACAATTTATTCATAAAACTCATAGCAAAAGAATTCCAGCAGGAACAAACAGTGGAGACGCGATTAAGATCAATGTTTGTTTTGATGTCCCAAAAGGAACTTTAGATAGTTGTGATGAGCCAAAAGTTTTTGAGGGAACAGTTATTGCTCGTGAAAAGAAAGACGCCTTTATCAGCGGGAGTGGTTCAACGACATCAACGATGGTGTCTGCACCTCTAACTCTTGAAATTATTTGTGGCGAAGGTGTTACTGGAGCAGCAGTTGCTGGAGTTTTAAGCGGAAGTTTAGGAGTTGGAGCAATACTGATTGCAATATTAGCAGTGTTAGGTTACGGTGTTGCCAGATTTAGAAAGAGACAGCAACCACTATCTTCTCAGCCTGTTGAAGCCCATACGGTGCGAGAGATTTACATGCAAAAATATGGAGAACTTATGACGCTCCATGCTAGAATCAAAGCAGGAGAGAGTAATCCTGAGCTTTTGAGACAATATCAATCTTTACGTGAATATTTGGAACACCTAAGATCAGATATGTAAACCTTTTTTACATATGTTAACAGTGTTAACAAAGATAAGATATATAAACAAGTATGTTAATATTGTTAACAGTTGGGTGGTAGATTGAATAAGTCAATCAAAGGTAGACAGATTTATGTATATTCTACTAGTCACCTGACTCCAACTGAGCGTGTAAAGTTCTTCTACGCTCTGAAGGGCCGGAACGGCAAGCCTGGAATTCTAGATACCACCCAATCTATTTTTTTGGCTAAAACCGTTCTAAGCGTTCTTCCTAACCAGGCTAGGGAGATTGAGCAGTTCCTGAAAACTTGGGGCTGCAAATTTTCTGTCAAGAAGGTTAAAACTTCTGGCAAACCTACGCACGCAATTGTTCGTTATTCTACCATCCATTTGAATGCGACAGGACGTGTAAAATTTGTTTATGCATTGCATGGACGAGGCAGTTCTGAAGGAATTTTAAGACCTGGCGAAATGATGGCGAAGACTATTTTGTTTGTACCTATCAAACGTCTAGCTGAAATTAAGGCCTTCTTGGAGAGCTGGAACTGCAAACTATTGATTGAGGAGGTGGAAGCTAGTGAGTAAGATAAGCCGATTGAGACAGGAATTGAATCATGTTGCTAAGCTTAGGTCTGAACTTCATGCAGATAGAGAGAAACTTGCAAAGAGAATTCATGCACTGAACAGACAATACAAGCAATCTGAGATAACTCATCAAAACTACTCAGAACAATTCGAAGACTTGCTTGGAAATAGGACTCTTGAAGATCATGAACGAAGATATCATAGACGAATTGAAGAGTTAAGGCATCGTGAGCACGCAATAAATCATAGCATTGGTCGAGCAGAAGCAAACAAATCAGCAATGATTAAGGCAATCATATTGTCTGCTATGATGTTGATGGCAGTTACTGTTCCAATAGTAATGTTTGATGGAGGAGTAACAGGATTTGCTACATCGCAATCAACAACTACAACGGCAACAGCAGAGATTGTTTATTACTATGCGTTGGCAGAATCTGCAGACTTCAGTGCCGGAATAGATTTCAGCAGTTTAGCTCATAATACTCAGAACAACAATGCTAGTTCGAACTATGAGAACTCAGGAACAGGATATGCTTTGAATCTATCTACAGATTCGAATACAGATGTATCGATATGTGTAAAGGCAAATACTGATTTGAAGATACATACAAGTCCAAGTAACTTGATTGGAATCGGAAATATGACGTTCAATGCTTCCATCACCAACTCAACTAGCTTACCTGCCTTTGGAAATAGAACTGAAATGAATAGCTCAATCTTCAGAAACGCAACTCATAACTTGGGAGCTGGAAATGCAACCTTCTTCAGATTCTGGCTGACAGTTCCCGATGGAACTGTGTCAGGCACTTACAATAACTCAGCAACCTTCAAGGCAATCAGGACCGGAGATGCTTGCGCATAGCGCTTTGTTTTAAGAAATGTTTAAATAGAAAGTAAGTTTCTACTTGATATGAATTTAGACTTCTCAGATAGGAAGATTTTGGCAGCAGGGATGGTACTTTTGGTTGTTGCTGCAGGTTTAGGAGTGCTCTGGATTGTAGATAATGCTACGTCTGAGACTCCAGTTCTTCAAACTTCTACTACTGGGTCGTTTATGATTGAAGTTACTGATAATAGTTTAGATAATGGCGAAGAAAGCACAGCGACGGAAACAGACTCGGCGGGTTGATAATCACGAATATGCAGTGATTGGCGCACTTGCTATAGTAGTTGCGGCTATTTTCGTTTTCAGCACTTATGGTTTTAATATTGTTGGAATGGCAGATGGCACATTTCAAGTAGTTGTCACGGGAACGGCAGGCTGTACTATTGATCAAAGTTCTACTCTTAGCGCAGTAGGTGGGACTGAAAATACGACTGTTAGTGGAACTCCGCTGATTTTGAACAACACTGGAAACGTAGATCTTAATGTTACAGTCAATTCAAGCAAGAACAATGCAACTTTATTCTCAGGAACCAGTCCAAAATTCTATTGGAACTTCAGTAATTATGAAGCCAGTTCAGGAACCATTGCCTCCGGGTTTGCGTCGTGGGTAGGAGTAGGAACAGATTCAAACATTCCAGTTACAAACTTCCAATTTGAAGCAAGCACAGATACAATCAGGATTGACTTTAATGTCACTCCACCAGTAGATGAACCTGCTGCTACAAAATCTGCAACAATAACTATCACTTGTGCACAGTCATAATGCTATCGAGATATCTTATTCTGTTATTTGTCTTGCCAGGAGTATTCGCATTCACAGTATCTCCAAGTGTGGTTGAATATGAGTTTATTCCAGGAGGCAATTATCTTGGAAAAATATGTATTGTTGGAGGAGAGGATAAATTTTTCAACTTGACTCTCGGAAACAAAGACATAATTAGTGATATCGATTTTGAAGATACCTTTATACCTTCCAAAAATTATGATTGCCAGAATTACACATTTAGCACAAATTACTTCGTTGATGAGCAAAAAAATTATGAAGCGCATATATACGTTTCAGAGCACGATCCAAATAGAAACTTAGAGGAAGAAGGTATTAGTTTTTTGACAAGAATTGCACAACGTATTGTTATTGATGCTAAGGAAGCACCAGTCAAGGAAGACGCACCTAAAATGGGACTCACTTTTGCTTCAGTAGGTTTGGGCGCATTTATTGTAGGAGTTCTTACCTTATTGTTCATTAGACGCAAGCGTAACTAAATTTATTAATCATTGAGAACTTTGAATTGTATGCGTAGAGAATTACTATTAGTTCCGCTCTTCTTAATACTGCCCGGAGCTCTGGCTTTTGGTATGCTTGATGCTCTTTCAATACTCGATCCATTTGTTTCTGGAACATTCTCAATTGAAGTTGTAGGAGGAAATGCACCGGTTTGGAATCAATCTATTTCCAATGTCACCGTCAATCAAGATTCAGGTTCAACAGTTGTAGATTCAGATTTAACGCTCTTAGGAAATGGTCAATGTACTGATGCGGATAATACTACTCCAACTTTTGCTGTGGAAAGTGAAAACACATCTGCGGTAGATTGTTCAATTTCAAGTACGGAATTAAGTATAACTCCTGCAACAGGTTTTACTGGAAATGATACATGTATTATTTCATGTTCTGACTCTCTTAATTCTACAAATAGCACCTTTACTATAACTGTAAATGCAGTTGCTGCTGAAGAAGAGGAAGCTACAGCACCAAGCGCCGCAGGAGGGGCAGGTGGAGGAGGCGCTTTTTCTGGAGCTCCAACACCAGAAGCAGGACCAACCTTTGAAGTAACTCCAGCAGTTATTACGATTGAATTGAATCGAGGTCAGACTGCTACAAAAACATTTACAGTTTCAAATTTCAGAAATGTTTTGAGAACATTCAAAATTACATTGAGAGGTATTTCAAGTTTGGCAGTTGTTCAGAGTGACGCAGTTGTTGATGCGCAAGGCAGAGCCTTTGTTGGAATTAATTTCTATGTTCCAGAGGGAACAAGAATTGGCGTTTACTCAGGAAGTATTGATGTTGAATCTGAGACCATTTCTGTAATTGTTGAGGTAAAAGCGAGAGATACAGATTCTGAAGTAGGACTCACTTTACAAGATAGTAAATCGGCTCCAACTGCGGCATTTGTTGGACAGTTAGATTTGCGAGCAGTTTATCCGGGACAAGTTTTGAATCCTAGATTAGATTTGTCTTCCTTTTTTGATAAAGGATTTGATTTGTTAAATGTTGAATATAGAATTTTAAACTCTGAAAATCAAGTAGTGTATTCAGAAACTGTCGAAACTCAAGTTAGTGAATCTGAATTTGTGAAAGAAATTACTTTACCTACGGATATTTCCCCAGGGAGATATGTATTATCTGTGTTGATTGACGAAGAGAGAGCATCAGGTTCTGCATCAAAAACCTTTGACGTTCTTTCAAGGCGTGCATTTTTCTCAGATACTTTTATTATTCAAATCGCCGTTGTCTTGACGATATTGGCTGGAGCGTTCTTGATGCATGTACATCGCAAGGCAAAGAAGCACAAACCAAGAGCAAGATAGGCTTTTATAATTCGAGAAGCTATTTTGTTTATGCGTAAACTGGCTCTCTTGTTGTTATTGTTTCCAATAGTTTTTGCACATCACGGAGTTTTTGGCGAATTTGGATTTGTTGATTCTGAATTACCGTTTGGATACTCAAAAACATTCTCACTTTCTGAGGTTGAAGTTAATTTGGAAGAACGAAGCTACTTTGAAATAGACATTATTAATGAAGGAGTTGGTCCGCTGTTCTTGATTGTTGATTATCCTGATTTTTTAAGTGGAGAAACGCAACTGGAGATAGAAGATGCTCATACTTTGCGAATTGATGTTGACAAAGTCAGCAATTCCTTTGGAGTTATTGGATTTAAGTCACCAGATTCCTCACTTTTTCTACCAGTTACTCATTCTTTGATAGATATGAGTGTATTTTCTAGCTTTGATTTGAAGTTGGTTTCGGATGTCTATTTTGCAGGAGGGAATATGTCTTTTGATATAGAAATAACGGATGATAATTCGGAAGGAACCAAAGAAGTAGAATTAAGACTCACTTTGATATCTAAGGACAATCAAGAGGTGCTTGAAGACACAAAAACCCTTGCCGTAGATGCATTATTTGATGAAGAAGTATCACTTTATTTACCTGAATATTTGTCTAAAGGAGAGTATGCATTGTTTGCATCTATGAATTATGATGGTTCATCAGATTATGAATACTCACTTTTTACTTTGGATGAAAGCAAGGCAAAGGGAACAGATTTTTCAGGATTAATTAATTCAGGATTATTTTTACTAATAATTGGATTGTTTGTATTTTTAGTACATAATAGCCATAGACATCTGGGTAAATTGAGGAGATTACACCATAAACACTCACTTTCGATTCGACGGCATCGAGCAACACGCGCAGAAGCCGAAGTGGTTGAGAAGAAACTTTCTTCTATTAGATCTGCTTATTTAGAGGGGGCAATTTCCAAAAAGAACTATGATTCTGCAGTCAAAAGATTAAGGGATAGGCTTAAGGCATTGCGATTAGGCCTCAAAAAGCGCCCAGGTAAGTAGTAAATGTTATAAAGAACTATACACTCTACTATCTATTATATGGCCAGAGCTAAACGTGTTTCCAAGGCAAGGAAAAGAGCCACCCGTAGAAAGTCATCTAAGAACCAAAATTATTTGACTGCAGCGATGTCTGATATTGGCAAGGAACTTAGAAGACTCACTTTGGGCAAGAAGAGATTAAGATCTCGGCTGGAGAGTTCTAGAAGAGAGCTTTTGAGATTAAAGGTTCGAGAAGATAGAGTTCGAGACAGACTCACTAAATTGATTGCAAAAGAAGGGCCTATTCATGAGAATCAACGTAATTTGAAGCGTTCAATTACAGAACTTAAGAATAGAATTTTGAAAGTCAAGAAAATTCGAGAAGAAATTCGAGATCCAGAATAAATTGTCGTTTTTTATTTTTACAGTAAGGTTTTTATTGTTCAAGTGAGTTAAACTACTGTTAAACACATGTTAAACACTTCTCAGCAGGTGTTGAACATATCTAAACGTGTTTAAACAGAAGATGGTTGTCAAAAAAGCTCTAAGAAAACTTCTGAGAAGGAAGCGAAGAACTAAAACTGTAGAAAAAGAAGAAGTTGAGAAACACAAAGTTCTCAGAAGTTGGGAAGACATTTATGGAGAACTAAGTGAACATCCTCTTACTCAAGCGAAGATAATTAATGAACAACTATTACATTCTACTAATGATGCTTTGAATGAAATAAACAATAAGTTAGATAATTTAGATGAAAGAGTTGGTGCTTTAGAGCGGAGACGTCCAATATCCAAACGAAACAAAGGAGACGATAATATTCGAACTATTATTCCTCGAGCTAAGTTATCTAATCAAGAGGAACAGATTGTACAGTTGATTGAGGCTCAGAATGAAGTTGATGCAAAGACTGTTGCTCAGAAATTTAATATCTCTCGATCTAATTCTAGCTTGAAATTAAATAAATTGCATAATTGGGGTTTCTTAGCCAAGCGTTTAGATGAGAAAAGCGTTTTCTTTAGAATAAAGTAGTTGTTAAACACGCGTTTAGAGTTCATCTAAAGGTGAACGAACTTGTTTGAGCTCTTTATTTGTTAGATGTGTATAGATTTGTGTTGTGTTTAGATTAGAATGTCCTAGAAGTGCTTGTATCTTTCTGATGTCTGTACCATTTTCCAGAAGATGTGTTGCAAAAGAATGTCTTAGTGTATGTACATGTACATTCTTGTTTATCTGCGCCGCATTGGCCACTCTGGAGACAATGTTTTGTATTTGTCTTACAGATATTGGTTTATCTTCATCTCTCCCAGGAAACAAGTACTTGTTTTCGTCAGTTATGTAGTTATGAAGGTCTCTACATAGATCTTCTGACAGGATTATCATACGATCCTTCTGTCCTTTACCCTTTCTTACCCAACCAATCTTTTGAGGAATTTCTAAATCATTAACTTTGAGCTTTTGGAGCTCAGATAAGCGTAAACCTGAGGAATAAAGCAGTTTAATCATAAGCTTGTGCTTTGGATCTTTAGCAGATATGATCATTCGCTTTACTTCATCTTTGGTTAATACTACAGGTAACGTTTTTGGTATCTTGGGAGACTTAATTTTGATGTTTTTACCAAGAACTTCCTTGTGATAGAATACTAGTGATGCTCTTGTTAACGCGATAGTTGATGGAGAGTAATTATTTTGAGAAATGATGCCTCCCAAATACTCTTTTATCTCTCTTTCAGTAACTTCTTTGGGATGTTTGTTTAGAGTTTCAGTGAATTTTCTATTGTGGAACATGTATGCTTTGATAGTATCTGCGGAAAAACCGCGAATCTTTAGTTCGGATTCCAATCGATGCAGCATATTATTAATTGCGTTTAATATTAATAAATTAGCCCTTTTTCTACCCTATATTTTACTCTTTTACCCTACCCTAAAGACGAAAATAGGGGCTTCGTAAAGCGTTTATGGTGGAGAAATTCTTGCGAAAAAATTCTTGGCAGCTCTAAGTGATTCTCGACCATGAGCTTCTGTTTTCTTGTCCAAAATGTGTTCTGATTCAATTAATAGTTTGTAAAGTTGTAAGTAATTGTCATGTTCCGATCCCGGAATGGCTCTTTTGCTATGAAATGCTTTCCTTTCTAGATGATGAACCTTGTTCATATGCGTTCTTGCAAAATGTTTGTTATATTTACTAACTCGCTTTAGTCTAAACAATTCGATTTGCTTTATCCACTCTGCCAAATAATTATACAACTTCTTTTTTGACATGTAATAGTAGGGGGTCGGAGATTAATAAGGATTATCTCTGGATGAACGCTAGTTCGCATAATATACATTAAACGCACTCAGAATTTAGAAAGTAAGTTTTTAGAAAATAGGTAGGATATTTTTGCAAATTTTGGATTTTTGAAAAATTTTGAAATTTTTCCTTAATTCTTTTCAATATTGTAAATAATATATATAAATTTTAATAATTTCTTAAAAGTTTTAATGAGATTTTGAGTTATTTAGGATCTAAAAAATAAGAAAAAAATGCAAAAATAGTATATTTAATTTCAATATTGAAAGAAATTAATTAAGAATCTTATTTATTTTCAATATCGACAATAAATAGGTAAAAACATTATTTGTAAAATTCAATAGTTTTTTTCAAACCTGTTTCTAGGTCAGTTTTTGGTGCCCAATTTAGCTCATTTTTGGCTTTTGTAATGTCTGCACAAGAGTAAAATAGGTCTCCGTAACGTGGTTTTTCTAGGACTACTTTTGATTTTGAGTTACACAATTTTATGATTAATTTAGCCAAATCTTTGAGTTTTATACTTTGTCCTGAACCTATGTTGAACCCTTGTTCAGGTCCAGAATAGTTTACAGCGGCGATGTTTGCATCAACGACATCGTCAACATAGATGAAATCTCGCTCTTGATTTCCGTCTCCTGTGATTACTAAATCCTCATTGTTTAGGGCCTTTTTTATGAATATTGCAATAACTCCAGCCTTTCCTTGTCCCGGGCCATAGACGTTGAAATATCTCAGAGAAATTCCTTCTGCTTCAGAGACAAGTTTCTCTCCATCAACTTTATTTTGAGCATAATTAGATTTTGGATTTAATTTATCATCTTCAGAAACCTTTCGATCATATTCTCCATAAACGGCGGCACTACTTGAGAAAATTATTTTTCCGTTAGATAGATTTACAACATTCTTAGTTCCTTTAACATTTACTTTGTGATATTCTTCAGGTTTTTCTTGACTTTCAGGAACGCTAATCTTTGCAGCAGTGTGGAAGATTATGTCAATGTCATCCAAAGCTTCAGATAATTTTTCTTTATCCAGAATGTCTTGATCCAAGCTTTTATCATAAGAATTGCAGTTTAATTGCTTGACAATCTTGCTTCCAATGAAACCTTTACCACCGGTCACTAAATATTTCATAGTTTGCCTTGTTAAAGAAATTAATAAATACTTCCAAGAGGTAGAATTAATATGGTTAAGAAGAGTCTTCGAGATATTCCTTTGCAGGAGATAACTTTGCGCAAATATGAATCACCATATGGTCTTGATAATCGAGAATTGTCTCGGAAATTTCTTTTATCTATTGGATTGCTTCAACCAGGTGAGAGCAGAGATATAATTGTAGACATATTTGAGTTGTTTGTCAAAGCTCGCAAGCTAAACAAACCTTTGGAAGTTGATTTTATTGTCAATGAGCTTGAAGGTAAATCAGGGGCGTCGGCACCAAACGTTGCTCGTCAGATTAAACGACTGAAAGACATGAAATTGATTGAGAAAATTCATGCAGGATACAGAATAACTGAGTTTGGGAAAATAGATAATATTGTTTCAAATTTTGTAGTTCCTTTTGTGATAAATCAAAGTGCTGAAAGGCTAAGTGAGTACGCAAAAGAACTTGACAGAAGATAAACTTTTTAAATCAAATTTGGAGAAAAATAGTATGTCAAACAGATTTACAAAAGACAATTTGATTGGAATAATTAGAAAAGGTATTGATGCTGAAGGTAATAAGCGAGAGCTTTTTTGGCCCAAAGTCGCTGAGCTAAGACTTCTGGGATTAAGACTTCCAATTTATTCTCAATTACCTCAATTTACTCGAGACAAAGACAGAGCCCTTAATGAAAGGATACAAAGTCATTATGGTAATGTAGAAATTGTTGGAAAGAAAGTCTACTTGTCAAGAACTACAAATTCTTTAGAAAAGTTAGTGTAAGAACCGAAGTTCTTACATCAATAATTTGCCAAGATCTTCGAATTTATTTGCGACCTTTTCACCCTTACCAGTTAGTTGGACAATCTTAAGCCGACCTTTCTTTTCAAATCGGACCAGACCTTGTTGTTCCATCTTTTGAAGTAAGTGAACGGTGTGTGAGTATGTGCATCGTGCTTCCTTAGCTAACATAGAAGGATATTTATTCGTGTTTTGTCGAGTAAGACAAAGTAACAGTTCAACGGGCTTATCCCTCAAGAATATTTCAAAACTTTTTCCTTTTTTCCACCATAAAAGTGCCATGATTATCTGTATAGAGAAAGATATATAACGGTTTCTTCAAGTATTCCGTAGTCGGGTTTTTCTGAGAAAAAAATGTAATCACTAAGTAGCAGTTGTTTTTGCTACTTAGGTTGCACTCTTGGCAGTTGCAATGGTGCTGGAAGCCCAATAGTCTTTGATAGAGGGATTGCAGTCACAAGACCAATTTCCATAATTCGAGTCAGAAATGCTGCTGCAATTTTATCATCAACTTTCTTGTTTTTCTTCCAAGCTTTTTGTAAATCTTTTAGATCCTTTTCTTCACCAGTTATGAATAATGAACCTTCAAGATTGATGTGTCCAGATTTTCCATAAGAAGTGTTGAATGTAAAATCAACTGTTGCTCCAGCGCGTTTTTCACCCGCAGCAAAAAGTTCTTCAGTTGTAACTTTTGTAATTTCAGGCTTTGTTTCAATCTTAAGCCCTCTTTCAAGCTTGCCTCTTACGGCATCAACTTTTGTAATCTTATCGCCAACGATCATCATTGTGATATTCTCGAGTTGTTTAAACTTTTAAAGATTGTTATTTATGATTTGTTCTTTATTCTGAACAAATAGAACAAGTAGGTTCCAGTGAGCGCCAAAAAACCCGCAATTCCCATTGAAGTTAGTAGGGTTTTTCTTTGGTCTCCAATCTCTTCGTTAGACAAGCAAGTGTTATCTTCTTTACACACACCAGTCTGACAATGATAGTCTTCAGTACAGGACGAACTTCCTGCTTTTTGATGTTTCCAAACGCCATCTTGGCAGAAGGTTTTGTTTATAACCCTTCCCTCATCTGTGCAAATTTCGGTTGGAATTGAAACTGTTTCGAAAGAAGGTTCAATTTCTCTGAAACAATCAGGATCTTCTGCCTCAGTACATCCTTCAGGACAATAATTGTCGCCAGAGCTACATTGGACAGTAAGCTCATTTGTACAGCTTCTTCCGAGAGTTCCATCACCCGAACAAAGATCAATGGTTGACTCATCTTCGTCTACGCAATCTGAATGTTGTAAACAAGTATTGTTTATTGAACAATCAGCATCATGTGTGGTTCCGAACAGTCTTTGTTCGTTCTTGCAACCCAATGGACAGAAATCGTCACCAGACTTACAATCAGTAATTGGTTCATACCGGCAAACAGATTGTTGATTATATGAACCTTCACAACTATCTGTTGTTCCAGGATTATTATCATCACATTCACGATCTAATTCGCACAAGTCTTGAAGAACACAATCATAGTCGGTATATCGACTACAGAAGCTTGGGCAATATCCATCATTATCTGTACAACTTTGTATTGTTTCGTGAACGCATTTGTTTATACTTTCCATGCAAGTGTCAACGGTCGAATCTAATTGATCGTCACAATCTGCATCAACATTACATTCAAGTCTTTGAAGAACGTGGATTAGAAGCGTAGCATAATTTGTTTTTTGTTCTGAAACATAAAGTGTTGCATTGACAGTTATGTTCACCTTGTTTATGGACTTTGTTTCATTTTCATTAAATATTTTCCAAGTATCCTCAACAGCAACTCTTATTTGTGTATTTGAGAAAACATCCAACAGAGTTATGTTTCTTCCCGCCAGTTCAATAGATTCGCCCTCGCCCAGAGTCACTCGATCGTATGCAATATAATCTGCGCCTGCAAATGCTGTAGGCAACAAAAGTAGGATTAAGAGCAACCTTTTCATGGAATAAGTAATTCGTTAGACAATAAAAATCTAGCCCTGCCCGGATTTGAACCGGGGTCCTCTGGCCCAGAACCAAAGATGATTGACCGCTACACTACAGGGCTATGAAACTGCTCCATATCTGTCATTTATAAATTTATGTTCTAGTAATACTTTTAAATTCGCACGACGTAATACTTCTATGATAGAATTACTTGCAGAGATAACATTTCATCCAATTCTTTTAGTAAGTTTGATTGCGGCAGGAGTTTCACAATTTATCAAGATGCTTTTACATTCTTTCAGAACTCGGAAATTTCTTATTCATGTTTTATGGAAAGGTTATGGAAACAAATCAGGTATGCCTAGCTCCCATACAGCATTCATGTCCGCAGCCTGTACAGCAATTTACATTTTAGATGGAGGAGTAACTAATTTGTTCATGCTTTCAATTATATTTACAATCATTGTTATACAAACTGTTGTTGATTTGAAATTCCATTTTGATAAGGCATCAGATTATATTAACGAAATGTTCAGCGTTGTATTTGACTTTAATAAACCGGCTTGGAGTAAATGGGAACACGTTACTGGACACACATATAATCAGATAATTGTTGGAGCAATAATTGGAATTTATACAACAATTAGAATTATACCATTCCTATAGAATTGTAAACTGTGCGTGTTTAATATTACCAATTTTTATGACTGCCCTTTTAGAGACAATTTTATTCTTCATTAATAACTCGACGATTTTATTTCCAATGACGTTTCCGTCATTGACATCTTTGATTAATTCTAAGACTTTTTCATCAATTTCTTCCGCACCATAGAATCGAGGATTTACAAAGAAATCTAAATCTTTGTTTTTCAAAGTTTTCCCGATTAATTCTTTATCACAAATTGCAATTAAAGTTCCAAAATCTGTTTTGTGTATTTTGTAGTAAAACATTTTACTTAATTGATCTAACAGAGCTTTGTGCTCCACAAGCTTGACATTGTTTGAAAGTTATACCTTTCTCTTTTTGTAGCTCTGTATCTGGCTTTCCACATTGTTTACAAGTTACAAATTCCTTCACATATTTTTCAATCTTTTCGTTCAAAACTCTAGAATTGAATTTACCTATGAAATAAAATTTGCTACCTTTCCATTCACCAGTTGTTGCTAAAGCTTTTAGCAAGAATTTTAGCAAATGTTTAACATCTCGTCCCAATTTTGAAGCAATTTGATTTAGATTAGATACAAGAGTTCTATTTCCCTCAAATCCTCCAGCAATTGTTGGTATTTCAAATCTGCTAGTTGCTTCTGAAACTTTTGGAATAGAAGAATACGCTTTCTTTAACAATTCTTCATATTTATATTTCCAAGCCATGTTTTCAAGTTTCTTGAGGCATTTAAGAAGGTTTTGAATCAGTTTGATAAGTCGTCAAGAGAGGATTGTGGAGAGTTTAATAATCGTTGTATACGTTTAAATTCATCAGAAATGTTTCGATATACTCGGTCATTTATACAATCAACAGGATCTCTAATCTCATGTGACATCCCAAATCCAATAGATTCTAATCTTTGTATATATTCAGAATCAGTTTCAGCAATAAATTCACCAGTTATCGAATATTTTACATCAAAATTAAAGTTTCCAACCGCGAAAGAAACACCATTTATTCTATACCCAACCAAAGGCAAATCACCTTCAACACTATATGTGAAGATTAGTTTACCATTTTCATCACTCATACTCTCAAGGTTTAATTGGAAAGTCATCTACTAATATTGCGTAACTTGTTTTTAAATTTTTAGGTGATTATTCCAACAATTTTAGAATCCCTTTCTTAGGTTCAAAGACCTCTCCAGATTTTAGAAGATTGACAATGATATCTTTGGCCTCCCTTTCTTCCATCTTTGAATTCTTCATGACATCATCCATTGGTGCACCATCTCCAGAATCATAAGCTTTAATCAATTCAACAATTTTTGTATTTGGATTATCATCAGCCGTGATTTCCATCACTTCGGGTTCTTCCTTTGGAGCAGATTTGGCCTTTGGACGTTCTTCAACTTCTTTGAATTCTGGTTTGCCGAGTTCGAGGTGATCAACAACCAACCAGTTTGGATCCAAATCCTGTTTAATAACTTCTGGAACCAGATATGTTTCATCATTGTAATGCTTTACTTTTCCAATAAATCTTACAAATGAACTAACTTTTACATCTTTGATTTTTGCGACATCAGCACCAAATGCTTTGACCCGAATTGTTTCTGAGCCATCGTCAAGAGTTAAAGCGCAGTAATTCCCATCTTCCGTTAAATATTTACTGACGATTGTGGCAATTATGTTTACTCGAGAGACTTGATTATCGTTAATTATAATGTAACTTGGATTGAAACCCTCTTGCCGAAGGAATTCACCATTTATCAGGCTAGAAATTCTTACTCTGTATGCTGTGGATCTAGTAATTGCCATATATTTTCACTTAGGTTTTAGTTTAAATATTCTTGTTTGATTTAGTTCTATCCTTTCTGTAATACTCCGTGACGAGGTTCAAATATTTCTCCAGCCTTTTTCAATCTCAATAATTCAGATTCAATTTTCTCTTTACTCATTCCTTTATCTTCCAATGCTTTGATTAAATCATCCTTTGGAATTGCCTTCCCGAATTGTGCTTCAAGTTCAGTCATAGTTTGCTTGATGTTTGAAATTCTACTTCGCTCAGTTGCAGTTATTCCGCTTGTGATTCTATCAATATCAATCTTTCCAGTTTCAGGGTCTGTTCCAAGTTGCTTCAATGTTTCTTCCACTAGACGAATTGCTCGTTCGGCATCTTCTCTTGTGACTTGTTTTGAAAGTCTAATTCTTGCTGAAGCTTCTGCTAAACGAATTATTGCTTGGAGTTGTCTAGCGGAAATTGGAATGCTTTTAATTCCATCTTCACCTGTTGCAGTACTTCTAATTTTAACATAATAATCTCGAATTATTTTCTGAGGCTCCTTTCCCAATTTCGGAAAACAATTTTGTTTTGCATATGCAATATATTTTCTTAACAAAGAATGTTCAATTTCACTTTGTGCTGATTCTATATCTCCCTGTAATTTGAGTACATGAGTTGCTACGCGCTCATCACTCGCAATATTTGGAATATCTCGAATAACAAACATTAAATCAAATCTGTTGATTAGTGTTGGTGGAAGATCAATCTGTGTTGGTGGCGGTTGATACGGATCAAACCGACCATACTTTGGATTTGCTGCTGCAAGAACTGATGCTTGAGACATTAACGTTGCCTGAATATTCGCTTTAGATATGGAAACGGTTTGCTGTTCCATGGCTTCATGCATTGCACTTCGATCATCATGAGAAATTTTGTCCAATTCGTCGATACAAGCCATACCTTTGTTTGCCAGAACTAAAGTTCCAGCTTCCAATGCCCAGCCTCCTAAGAACTCATCTTTTACAACTGCTGCCGTAAGTCCTGCTCCAGAGGCTCCACGTCCCGCGACATATCTTGCCTTCGGCGCCAAGTTTGAAATATATCTCAATAAAATAGATTTACCTGCGCCCGGATCACCCATTAGCAAAACATGAATATCTCCTCGTAATTCAGTTCCATCACTTTTTACTTTACGCACGCCTCCAAAAAGTTGTAATACAATACTTTCTTTGATTTCATCATAACCATAAATTACTGGTGCGATTGACTGAATTAATTTTTCATAGATTTTTGGATCCTTTGCCAGCTTTAATATTTCTTCCTCTTCCTCTTCATTAACATCAAGCTCTTCAAATTCTTCTTCTAAAGATTCAACAGAATTTGCTTCTAAGATAATATCAAACTTTGTTGACTGTGCTCCAGTTCTTGTAGTAATTGCAACTTCTTTTACCATACCAACAACTCTAATTTTATTTCCAGGAAAACGATTCCGTTCCAAATCAGGTTCCAATAAATCGTCGTGAAGAATACATCTGATTCTTTTAGGTTGCGCACCACCCTCCAAAGATTCCGGAGGTTCTTCAATGATTAATTGCTGAACATCGCTAAGGTTTTTTTCAACCATTTTGAATTTTCCCTTGTGGCGACATTGCCCACATAGACCTGGCTCTGCTAATTTATTGTCGTGCTGCTCAAGTTTGCTTTGTGAACCGCATTTTGGACATTCAAATGTTGCAATAGTTATCATTGGTCTGATATCTGATGCTTGACGAATTAATGCATTACAAGTAATTAATTGTCCAAGATTTTTACTTCTTAAATCTCGGATTTTAAGCCTTTGAGACGGAGGCAAATTAATAATTCTTGCCCTGATTGAATTTGCTAATTCACCGAGTTCTTCTTCTGCGATTGCTCCATTAATATATTCAAGACTTTCCTTTGGAGACATTAAAATATTCTCAGCTAATTCAGGATTATATTTGGATAAAATCTTCCAATCTATTTGAAGACTCTTTCCCCCCGCCTGAGCAACATCCAAAAGTTCTTTCTTGTAATACTTTTCCAGAAATGTTCTATACTGAGTTAAAGTTTTAGACTCCATGCTAGAATATTGAGTCTTCAGTTTGGGTTAAAAAGAATTTATCTAGTGGAGTTAATTATCGAGTTCGCCAACATCAATAAGCTGTTCTCGCAAAAACTTTACTGATTCTTTGATTTCTTTTTCAGATTTAGCCCCAGTAATAACAATCTTTCCCGTTCCGAAAAGTAAGAATGTGATATTTTGAAGGATTTTTTCACCTTTGAGCTTGTATACAAGTCCGGGAAATTGTTCTGGTTCGTATTCTGTGTTATCGAATAGGAATACAATTTCGTTTAAGTTTAATCGTCCGCCAACTGAACCTGATGCAACCATGTTTTGAACTTTGATTTCTGGCTTTTTTGTAATTTCAATTCCGACGTCTTTCAAATCATCAATTACATGTTTAACTGCAGCGCGTGCATCTCGAATTGATTTTGTTCCGGTACAGATTACTCTGCCTGAACTGAATAGCAAATAACTTGCTTTACTGAATGAAAGTCCTTCATCTTCAACTTTGTAAATCAATCCCGGAAAAGTTTCTGGAGTGTAATCAGAATTGTCTAATAAAACTGCAAGCTTTTCTAATGGCAATTTTGCAAAAATGTTAGCTGATACTACAACGTTTTGAGTTTTTGACCAAACTTTTGTATCGACTTCAGGTGCCATATTAGTTTTTTATTGTAGGAAAGATATATAAACCCTCCTTTATAAAGCTAATTCCGCCTGATTTTTACCAAGAATCCAGTGTTTCTTATGGTTATATTTGGGTTTACCGGTTTTTTGAGATTGAATTGTATATTTTTTGCGTTTGTTTTCTTCTTTAATTCAGCATCATTTATACCCAATTCTTTCCCGACATTAATTTGAACTAGAATTTTGTCAGATTTTTTCAGTTTCGCACCCTTTCTCAAATCTTGAATTTTCCGAGTTAATTCTCGAGTGTACCCCTTTACTAACATTTCCTCATTTTCAGCAGGATCCAAATACAAAATATATCGGGATCTTGAAATTCCACGCAAACCTTTAGGCAATTGCCGGTTAACAATCACTTCTTTGTTACTAAGTTTGACAATTTTTCCCTTAACTTTAACTTTAATTGAGCCTTTTGAGATTTCTGAAATTGCTTTTTGAGTTGGTATTTTTGCTAATGCCTTTGAAATTTCATTTGTCAACTTTCCATGAGTTTTTCCAGTTTCTCTGAAGTTTAATTTTAATGAATAATTAACTCCAGAAATTGATTGTCTAGTTGTTATATTCGTTGTGTTGACTTGAGTTTGTATTAATTGACTATATTTCTTTATTGTAGAAGTTGCATTTCTCGAAGGCGTCGCGATTACTACATCTTTGATTGGCCATCTCAACGTTCGATTCATTTTATCTCTTAAAGAAAGTGTGTCGGAAATTACACTTTGTATCAATTCAAATTCGTCTTCCAAAGTTTTGTTAATTTCATATTTTTTAGAAGCAGGTAGTCGTTCTAAGTGAACAGATTTTTCATTTACACCATCATATACGTTTAAGTTTTGATAAATTTTGTCTGCAACGAATGGACTTATTGGCGCAAGCAGTTTTAGGACATCAGTTATACAGCGAAGCAATATGTATCCAACTCTTGGATCCTTTTCTTCAATTCTTGAACGAACTAATTGAATATAACTTCGACTCAAATCTTTGACTATAAATTCACTTAATCCTCTACCCATCTCTTGATACTCAAAGTTATCAAACGAGTTGTGATATTTTTCAACCAAAGAATTTAATTTTGAAATTATCCATTTATCTTCTGGAACAGTTAGTTTCTTTGTTGTAACAAAAGGATATTCAGTAAGTAAATAATTGTGTAAGTTCCAAAGAGTGTTTATTACACTAAATGTTTCTTTCTTTACTTCATCAATATTGAATTTTGCTAATTCGTAAGGCGGAACGTTGCTTGTGTAGTAAAGTCTAATTAAGTCTGCACCCAAATCTTGAATTCCTTCTCTGGCCCAAACCGCATTTCCAACAGATTTGGACATTTTTTCACCTTTTGAGTCTACGCCAAAAGCAGGCATACTAATATATTTGAAAGGTGCTTTTCCAAAAGTTGATACTGAAGTGTAAAGCAAGGAAGTAAACCATCCGCTGACTTGATCCAATGATTCTGAAACTCTATCAACTGGGAAATGTTTCTCAAATTGTTTCTTATTTTGGATTGGTGCTCCCGTCCAGGCAGTTGTAGCAACTCCTGAATCATACCACACGTCAAAAATATCAGGAATCTTTCGATAGACTTGTCCCTTTCGATTCTTGAAAGTTAATTCCAAAACGTTATGTAAATCATAGTTCTTTGGAAGTTTCTTTTTGAGATATTTTTCAAGTTCTTTCTTTGAGCCAATTGCAATAATATCTTTTGGATTGTTTTCATTAATCCAAATTGGAATGGGTGTTCCCCAGAATCGTTGTCTTGAAAAATTCCAATCTCCATAATTTACCAACCAAGAATTCATACGTTCTCTACCAAATTCAGGCTTCCACTTTACTTTGTTATTTTCTGCCAGAAGCTTCTTCCTGATTTTGTCGGTTTTGAAGAACCATTGGTCTGAAAGTTTGAAAATCAAGCCTTGCTTACATCTCCAACAAGTTGGATAACTGTGCTGTACCTTTTCCTTATGTAACAAACTGTTTGATTTTTCTAAATCTTTGATTATTAAATTGTCGGCATCTTTTACGAACATTCCTTGATATTTTCCAGCATCTTCGGTAAAGTTACAAGCATTGTCTAGCGGGGAAAGTTCTGGAAGATTGTAATGTTTTCCAACTTCATTATCTGTTTTACCGTGTCCTGGAGCTATATGAACAAAACCAGTTCCTTCATTTACACTTACAAAATTTTCAAATACATCCTTTGCTTTGATACCTTTCTTTTCTGCAGTCTTTGGAGGAATTCTTTCCTTTAGAATTGGAATACTCATATAAATCTTTCTTGCTTTGGAATTTTTGTTTAGAGAAATTTGAGTTGGAGCGTCAAACAAAGGTGAATATTCTTGACCTTCAAGAGTTTTTCCTTTGAATTTTCTTATAATTTTGTATTTTATTCCAAAAGATTCTAGAAGTTCAAGTCTTGGTTCTGCAACAATTAGATTACCTGAATTTGTTTGAACTTTCACATAGTCACCTTTTGGATCTGCTGCAATTGCTACGTTTGAAGGAAGAGTCCAAGGCGTTGTGGTGAATACCAACAGTGATGCGTCATCATTCTTTAAGTTAAACTTTACATAAACTCCAGGATCAGTTTTTTCAGTTTGTTCAATTTCTGCTCCAGCTAAAGAGGTTTCACAATGAGGGCACCAATGGATTGGCTTCTTTCCTTTGTAAACTTGATTTTTGTCAAACATTTGTTTGAACATCCACCAAGCAGATTCCAAGTAAGGATTTTTGTAAGTCAAATAAGGGTCGTCATCCCAACCTATCCAAGCACCATACTTGTTATAAGTGTCCATCCAAACATCTACGTTTTGATCTGCTAACTTTTTACACTCTCGAGTGAATTTGCTTATACCATATTTCAGAATGTCACCCTTTCTCTTGAATCCAAGCTTTCGCTCAACCATATTTTCAATTGGCAAACCGTGAGTGTCGAATCCTGCGGTGAACAAAACCGAACGACCAGTCATCCAAGCATATCGAGTTGACAAGTCTTTGTAGTAAATATTTCTTAAGTGTCCTACATGAGGATCGTTGTTCGCGTATGGCGGTCCTTCGAGCAAGAAATATGGTTTTCCATCTTTGTTTTTCTTTTGTAAAAGTTTTAGGAGATTTATCTTTCTCCACTGTTTATTCATTTCACTTTCTATTTTTTGAAAGTCATATTTCATAATGATTTATTCTCCTGAAAATTTATATATGTGCCGTTAGTGGTATCGTTCTTAGAATTGACAAATGGGATAACCACTTCGCATAGAAGGAGTTAGACTACAGATTTAAAAGAGTTTTGAGCTTGCGGATTGTACAAATATTTAAAAGTCTGGTTGGAACGATTCTTTATGACTGAGGTTAAATTCGAAGTCTGGACTGAAAAGTATCGTCCAACAACTTTATCGGAAGTTCGCGGTCAAGATGAAATCATAGATAGATTGAAAGCTTTTGTTTCTAGCAAGAGTATGCCTCATTTACTTTTTGCAGGAATGCAAGGAACTGGAAAAACGACTTCGTTTCTTGCTTTGGCCAAGGACTTATATGGTGATGAATGGAAAGACAATGTTCTTGAGTTGAATGCGTCAGATGACAGAGGTATTAATATTGTTAGAACTTCGATTAAAGATTTTGCACGTACAAAAACAGTATCTGAAAATGTTCCATTCAAATTAATCTTTTTAGATGAAGCAGATGCGCTGACTAAAGACGCTCAACATGCACTTCGTCGAACAATGGAAGACTATACTTCAAATGTTCGATTTTGTTTGAGTTGTAATTATTCTTCTAAAGTTATTCCACCAATTCAGAGCCGATGTGCAATTTTTAGATTCCAACCTCTCAAACGCGAAGTTATTATTCAACTTTTGAAAGACATTGCAATTCGAGAGAAACTAATAATTCATGAAGATTCGTCTAACTATATTTATGATGCTTCTGAAGGAGATTGTCGTAAAGCAGAAAATATATTACAAGCATGTTCCGCAATCGCAGAAAATGTTACTCTTGATGTTGTTAGAGAAGTAGTTTCATTTGCTGAACCGACAGAATTGTATGAAATAATTCAGCTTGCTTTATCAGGCAAATTCAAAACAGCCAAAGACAAGATGGCGGACGTGTTGGTTAAGTATGGTTTGTCTGGGATGGATGCAATTAGACAAATCCAGAAACAGATTTGGAATTCTCCCGATTTTGATGATAAGCTAAAAGTTCGTCTGATTAAATTCTGCGGAGAATACGAATTCAGATTAACTGAGGGCGCAAATGAGTTTGTTCAACTTAATGCATTCTTAGCAGAAGTTGTTTTGATTGGAAACGAAGTGTCTCCTACAAAATAGATTTCCTGAAATACACTTTAAATTGACATAATGTTTTTAATGAATCTTGATTTATTTCTGATTATGCCTGCGCGAGTTAATGATGAGGTAAAATTACATTTTACTGGATTTTTGGAGAATGGTGAAATGTTTGACACTTCAGAAGGTAAGGATCCATTAAAACTTAAAATTGGTTCTGAAGAAATTATTCCAGGATTTAACAAAGGTCTTGAAGGAATGGAGGTTGGCGAAGAAAGGCAAATTCAAATTCCACCTGCTTTAGCTTATGGAAATTATCATGATGACTTAATCTGGGAAGTTTCTCGAGATAGTTTGGAAGGTGTAGCAAAATCAGGAGATATTGTAACTGGAACTGTCGATGGAGAAGAACTAACTGGAAAAATTATTGAAATTGGAGAAGAAGACGTATTGGTGGACTTCAATCATCCTTTAGCTGGCCAGACTTTAACTTTTGATGTAAAGCTGTTAGAAATCTCTGGGCAGAATTCTTAATGGACATTGGACAAGTCAGTGCGCGATTTATAATTGTCTTTATTTTTCTATAATTATGAAAATGATAAAATCTTTTGCAGGAAACTTCCTTAATTCAGGAAGAGGATATGTAGACCTTAGAGAAGTAAAGCAAACCTTTTTGCCTCGGAAAGCAAATGCTGTTTACAACCTTGAACCTCACCAAATGAATGTTCAAGAAGTTGAAAAAATATTTGGAGAAGTTTTGCGGAGGTTGAGCTACTGATGGTAACTGTCAATCAAATTCTTAGCTTTGCTAGCGTGAATCGTGATGCTTTTTCAGAAGTAGTTAAGCTTGCCAGTACTGAAGATGACGATGCATTAATTCAGATTCTTGAGGAGAAAACCCAAGAAATTGGTATGCTTAGACGACAATTGAAAATGCTCAAGGAGAAATTGAATAGTTGATTTCTCCATCTATATTTATTTAAACTTTGGTAGGTGATTTTTTCCATGCTCATCAAGAAACACGTTCCAAAGAAATTGTCAGAAATTATTGGACAGTATAAAGGAATTGTAAAGTTTTCCAGATTTGTCAAAGGGCAAAAAAAGAAAGCAGTAATTATCTACGGTGAACCGGGAATTGGAAAGACTTTGGCTGCCAGAGTTTTTGCAGCTGAACAAGGATTTGAGTTACTTGAGATTCCGCCGTCAGGTACGCGAAACAAACAGGAAATTATTTCTAAGATTGGTGTTGCATCTCAGCAAGCATCTTTGTTTGGTGGAAACAAAATAATTTTGATAGATGAATTGGAATCATTTGGAGCAGGGCGTCGTGGAGCAATTAGCGCATTGATTGAGGTTATTAAGAAAACAAAATATCCAATTGTATTCACTTCAAATGATCCGTGGAATTCTCGATTTAAGACTTTGCGGAAATATTGCGAAATGATTGAATTTGATAAAGTTGATTGGAAAGATATTGAACAATATCTTGCGAAAATATGCCAGTCGGAGAAGATTGATGTTGAACCCGTTGTATTGAAGAAGATTGCTGCAAGATCACAAGGTGATGTTCGTTCAGCAGTTATGGATTTAGATGTTCTCACTAAGAATAAAACTGAAATCAAAAACACAGACTTGTTTGATTTATTTCGTGAACGAGAAGAGAATATTTTCTATGCAGTTAAGATGGTTCTGAAATCTTTTGATGGTCCGGTCGCACTGGATGCGTTCAATAATGTTAAGATTGATTCGTCTGAATTTTTGATGTGGCTAGATCAAAATATGTATCATGAGTATTTGGACCCGATTTCTTTGAAATACGGTTATGATAATGTTTCTCTAAGTGACAAGTTTAATTGCCGAGTTTCTGAAACTCAGAATTGGGAACTTGCTTATTATCCAAGTTTTTTCAGTTCAGTTGGAGTTCAGCAAGCAAAAACAAAAGTTACACAAAATCTTTCTAGATATACCCGTCCAGAGATTTTAATGAAAATATTTACTCTTGCTGCAAAGCGTAGAAAGGCGCGAGGAATTTCTCAACAAATTTCTGGAAAATTGCATGCGTCTGGAAGTGCTCTGATGAGAGACTTTTATCCGTATTTTAATTTCATTCTTGAGAAAAATCCTGAAATGGGCAAAAAGCTGACTGCTTATTTGGAATCAGAATAATAACACTTTTAAACGAGAAATATCCGAATCTAATGGGCTAGACAGGTCGGGTAAGCGCGGCTGTTATCTTGTATGCTGAGATGTCGAAGCTCAAAGGGCGGCATGGATTGTATGCTTAGTCCCTGGCGTGTGACGTCGAAGCGTTGCCTCCTCTGGCGATTAAAGATGAGAACCTGGTCAGGCGGGGAACCGAGCAGCCATAATTATGTTTATTTGTGCTTTGGAGTAGCGGCGTGGAGTTGTTCGTCAGTAAGGCTTTGTATTTTTGAAATGTCCACCTTTGAGCGTGCCCTTTATATTCTGAACTAAGATAAATATTATAATACTGTGATGCGTTTTTAAAATATGAGTTACAAAATTGGAAGCGGATCAATTTTTCCATATATTCAAATGAACAATTATACTGTTCATATCATGACAAATCTTGATTTGGAACAGAACAAAGAGATGGATATTCATATTGTTTCAGGAAATACTACTTCATTTATTCGGCAAAATGTTCCTCAAAAAGATTTAGTGGATTTAATTCGGAATGGAGAGATTTATGGCCTATTGAGCAATGCAAAATTAGCAACGATTATAGAAGAGAACCAAAACAAACTTTTACACTTCGTGGAAAACCATGATGATTATATGCGAGGACCGCCTTATCCAGACTATGAAAGTATCGAAGAATGACTTGGTAAACTTTGGAAACTCGAAGTATTTGATTTATGTTTCTATAATTATTGCAATTATTTGGGTACTATTTTTTTAGAAGTGCCAAGGATGAAGATTCTCGCCTTTGGTTAAAGCGAGTCCAAAACCATAGATTAAAAATTGAACGCCAAGGACGGGATTTGAACCCGCGACCCCCGAAGGGACAGGATTAGCAATCCTGCGCAATACCAGGCTATGCGACCTTGGCAAATATGAACCTTCTCTCCTCGGGGTTTATGAGGGTTGCCGAAGCAACTGAGAGAAGGCAAATGGGACTGGCAGGATTTGAACCAGCGACCTTCCGATCTTCAGTCGGGCGCTCTCCCAGGCTGAGCTACAGTCCCATTGAAATCTCGGTTTGAGAGATTTATAAGTGTTTTTGTTAAGGTAATTTATTTATACGGCTGAGACATTAAGATTATATGGCGAGCAAGCCGTGGCATACCAATTCAGCTGAGAATATTTACTCAGAGCTGAAGTCTTCCAAAGAAGGTCTAACTTCTGCTGATGCACAAGTGCGATTGAAGAATTATGGTCCAAATAAACTCATAAAAAGGAAAGATTACACCGTTCTTAAAATTTTGATTGGACAATTCAAGTCTTTTTTGGTCGGTTTGTTGATTGTGGCAATGTTTGTTTCTTATTTTATTGGAGAACATATTGATGCATATGTTATTGGAACGATTATAGTGCTGAACGCATTGCTTGGATTTATTCAAGAATATCGAGCAGACAAAGCTGTTGAATCTTTGAAAAAATTGTCGGCCCCAAAGGCTCACGTTATGCGGGACGGTAGAGTTCAAGAGATTGATGCTACTCAACTTGTTCCAGGAGATGTTTTAGTTCTTGCAGAAGGAGACAGAATTCCGGCCGATGCGAGATTAATTGAAGCTTTGAGCCTCGAAGTCAATGAATCCGCACTAACTGGAGAATCAAATCCTGTTGCTAAACAAATTGAAGTTTTAACTGATACAAATCTGACTATTGCAGATAAGAAGAATATGGTTTTCATGAACACAGTCATTACTCGTGGTCGAGGGACAGCAGTTATTGTTGACACTGGCATGGCTACAGAGATTGGTTTAATTGCTAAAAGTATTTCTGAACAAAAATCCCCAGAAACTCCACTCCAAAGAAAGTTGGGAGTGGTTGCAAAGAATCTCGGAATGGGTGCGCTGATTGTTTCAGCTGCAGTTTTTGGTCTTGGAATTTTCAGAGGTGAACAAGTAGTTGAAATGTTCACTGCTGCAGTTTCTTTGGCAGTAGCAGCAGTTCCTGAAGGATTGCCCGCAGTGGTAACTATAACTTTGGCATTGGGATTGAAGAGAATGGCTACTGCTAATGCGCTAATTCGAAAACTTCCAGTGGTTGAAACGCTAGGCAGTGCAACCATTATTTGTTCGGATAAAACTGGAACTTTAACTAAAAATGAGATGACTGTTGAACAAATCTACACATCTGGGAATTTGATTAAAGTCTCAGGTCGAGGATACACTCCCGAAGGTGATTTCTCATTGGGCGCGAAGAAAATTAATACTTCTAATTCTAAGAGTTTGGCTTTGGCGCTTCGTTCCGGAACTTTGTGTACAACTGCAAATTTGTATAAGGATGAGTCTAAGGGCTGGTATATCAATGGAGATCCAACTGAAGGTGCATTAGTTGTTTCTGCAAGAAAAGCAGGACTCGATAAGGAGTTATTGAAAACAGAACACAAATTTATGTCAGAATTACCTTTTGATTCTAATCGCAAAATGATGTCAGTAATTTACGAATTGCACAACAAACGTATTGCGTATATCAAGGGCGCGCCAGAAATTTTCTTAGAGAAAGTAAGTCATGTTTATACAGATAAAGGTCTTAAAAAATTAACAAAAGCTGAAAAAGAAAAAATCCACAAAATTTTGGAAGATATGTCAAACGGCGCGTTGAGAGTTTTGGCAATGGGTTACAAATATTTACCTGACAAAGAGAAATATACTCCTAAGGAAGTTGAAACTCAAATTGTTTTTGTTGGGCTACAGGCAATGATTGATCCTGCGCGTCCGGAAGCCAAACCCGCAATTTCCAAATGTACGACTGCTGGAATTCAAACAGTTATGATTACTGGAGATCACGCCAGCACTGCATCAGCAATCGCACGCGAGCTTGGAATATTATCTGAAAGAGGAAAAGTCGTTGTTGGAAAGGATTTGGAAAAGATGTCTGATGAAGAACTTGAGAAAATCGTTGATACAGTTCAAGTATTTGCAAGAGTTTCACCTCAACACAAACTACGAATCGTTTATGCTCTGAAGAAGAAAGGACATATTGTTGCAATGACTGGAGACGGAGTTAATGATGCTCCGGCTTTGAAAGCTGCAGATATTGGTGTTGCGATGGGAATTAATGGAACAGATGTCGCGAAAGATTCTGCAGATATGGTTCTAGCAGATGACAATTTCGCGTCCATTGTTTCAGCAGTAGAAGAAGGTAGAGGAATCTTTGATAATATTAAGCATTTTATCCGCTATTTACTTTCAAGCAATGTTGGTGAAGTCATGGCTATTTTTGTAGCTATGTTAATTGGTCTACCACTACCATTAATTGCAGTTCAAATTCTTTTGATGAATTTACTAACTGATGGATTACCAGCACTTGCGCTGGGTGTTGATCCGCCCGTTTCAGGAATCATGAATCGTCCGCCACGCAATCCTAAAGAGGGCGCAATTTCAAAAGAAACTTGGATGTTTTCTATACTGGTAGGACTAACAATGATGATCGGAACGGTTGGAGTATTTTGGCTAAATCTTGGCGGAAGCTTAGAACATGCACGAACTTTAGCATTTACCACTTTGGTGATGTTCCAAATGTTTAACATATTCAATTCCCGCGCGGAGCGTTCAATCTTTAAAGATACTCATACATTTTTCAACAACAAATCCTTGCTATTGGCAATACTTGGTTCAATTTCATTACAAGTTTTGATTGTTCATTGGTCAGTTCTTCAGACCTACTTTGAAACGGTGGGCTTGTCTGTATCAGATTGGATAACTGCAGTATTAATTGGGGCTTCTGTAATATTAGTTGTTGAAGTGAAAAAACTGTTCGTTGTTCAAAAGAGTTTTAAAGCTTAGTCAGGACTTGGGTTCATGGTTAAAATCAAAAAGGGCGACTTGATTGAATTGGATTTTATAGGAAGATTCAAAGAAACTGGCGAAGTATTTGACTTGACTATTGAAGAAGTTGCTAAGAAAGAAAAGCTAAGAAGTCCAGAAAATTTCAAGTTTGGTCCAATGAAAGCGTTTATTGGTTCAGGACAGTTGCTAAAAGGAATTGACAACAAATTAATTGGATCTGAAGTTGGCTCTGAACAAGAGTTTGATCTGAAAGCTGAGGAAGCGTTTGGGAAACGAAGTCCAAAATTAATACAACTTGTTTCGATTAATAAGCTGAAGAAGCATAATTTGAATCCAGTTGTAGGAATGCAATTAAATGTTGATGGTAGAGTGGCGATAGTACGATCTGTTACAGGTGGAAGAGTTATTCTTGACTTTAATCATCCTTTTTCTGGAAAAGAGGTTCATTATTGGATAAAGCCAGTCAAAGTCATTAAAGATATTAAAGAGAAAGTTGGCCGAGCAATGGAGTTAGTTGGCTTCAAAGCAGACAATGTGAAAGTAGATAAAGGGAAAGTCACGCTTAAACTTGCTAATAAGGACAAGCTAGGTGATGAATTCTTTAAAGTGATTGAGAAGCAGATTAAATTTATGGTGCCTGAGGTCAAATCTGTTACTGTCGCGTAGTGTTCTTTTAATCGTAATAATGCTTATAAAAATCTGAGTGATACCTAAGACAAGCTAGAATGGACCCTTATGATGATTATTCAGATAATGTCGATTATAATACTAGCTCAGATACTAATACAGATACGAATTATGGCTCGGACGATGGCTATGATTCTTTTGGAACCGATACTTCAAGCACGGACAGTTTTTTGAATGAGCCGGCAGCACCAGCTCAAGATAGTTTCAGCAGCACAGGATTTGATGCTCCAGCAGATGTTTCAAGCCTGAGCAAAGATGATGAAGAACTTGAAAAAGTTCTTGCAAATCGTAAGGCTCGAATTAAAGTAGTTGGTTGCGGAGGTGCGGGAAACAACACAATTTCTCGGATTTCTGAAATCGGAGTTACGGGTGCAGAAATTATTGCAATTAACACAGATGCACAGGATTTACTGAACGCAACGGCAGATAGAAAGTTATTGATTGGAAAAGATTTAACTCAAGGTCTTGGAGCGGGATCCGATCCTAGAATTGGAAAAGATGCTGCCAAGGAATCTCAGAAAGAAATTAAGGAATCGTTGTCCGATGCGCATATGATATTTATTACTGGTGGACTTGGGGGAGGAACAGGAACTGGATGTATGCCTGAAGTTGCAAGCATTGCAAAGAAGCTGGGCGTGTTGACTGTTGCTGTTGTCACCCTACCTTTTGAAATGGAAGGAGTTCTTCGACATGAAAATGCGATGGTTGGTCTTGAAGAACTTGAAGGTTTGGTAGATACTTTGATTTTGATTCCAAATGACAAGCTGATTGAGCTTGCTCCAGACTTACCGCTTCATACTGCGTTCAAAGTTGCAGATGAAATTTTAACTAACGCAGTTAAAGGTATTGCGGAATTAATTACGAAACCAGGCTTAATCAATTTAGATTTTGCAGATATTAAGGCGGTTATGAGTTCGGGAGGAATTGCTATGATTGGACTTGGAGAAAGCGATACTGAAAATAGAGCGATTGAATCTGTTGAGAAAGCACTGAGCAATCCTTTGCTAGATGTTGAAGTTGGAGGAGCAACCGGTGCTTTGATTAATGTTATTGGTGGTCCAGATATGACTTTAGAAGAAGCCAAGAAAGTTGTTGAGAATGTTACTGAACGACTTGACGAGAACGCAAAGATTATTTGGGGTGCACAGCTGAGTCCAGAATTGCAAAGTTCTGTTCGAACGATGCTTGTAGTTGTTGGAGTTAAATCTCCACAAATTTTTGGTCCAAAGAGAACCATGTCTAAGAAGAAGCAAGAAGACATGGAAGGTAATTTCGGAATTAAATTTATTGACTGATGGAATTTGATGAATATCAAAGTAAAACAAAAGAGACAGCAATTTATCCGCGAGACAATCAAATGACTGCTTTGAGCTATGCAACTTTAGGTCTTGTTGGTGAGGCTGGTGAGATTGCAAATAAAGTCAAGAAAATTATTAGAGATCAAGGTGGAGAACTCAGCCAAGAGGTCAAAGATAAATTGGGCAAAGAATTAGGTGATGTTTTGTGGTATGTTTCTGCTTTGGCGACAGAATTGGGAGTGAATTTGAGCGCGGTTGCTAGCGATAATATTGATAAATTGTTTTCCAGAAAAGAGCGCGGAACCTTGAAAGGAAGTGGTGATAATCGCTAAGTTCACTGGAAAGCTTTATAAATGAAACTTCTCAGTTTTAGGTATGGTTTCACCTATTCAAATTGATGCACCAGAAATACATATACCAAAACCAAAAGAATGGCCGGGATTGATACAAAGAAAATTTCGAGAGTATAAGAGAGTTTTATCTATCACGAAGAAACCATCTATGGATGAGTTCAAGGCAATTGTTAAAGTAACTGGCTTAGGAATGGTAGTTATAGGTCTAGTTGGATTTGCAATTTTCATGATTGTCCAAGGAATGGGAAATTTAGCAATATGACAATATTTACAATAAGAACGGCAATTGGTAGAGAAGAACAAGTAGTTGATTTTCTATCAACTAATGCTGAAAAGGCAGACGGAATTCATGCTATTTTGAGTCCACACGGGGTTGTTGGATATATCTTTATTGAAGCAGATTCTGTTACTGATGTTCAACATATTTCTTACAGAGTTCCTTATGTTCGAGGAGTTCTAACAAAACCCGTCACTATTGATTCGATTGATCACTTGATTGAATTCAAACCAGAAAATGTAGATATCCAACTTGGAGATACTGTTGAAATTATTGGCGGCCCATTTAAAGGTGAAAGAGGAAGAGTTACTCGACTTAAGACAGAAAAGTCTGAAGTTATTGTTGAGTTGCTTGAGGCAGCCGTACCAATTCCGATAACTTTAAATCTTGATTCAGTAAAAGTCGTTGGTAAAGAAGGACGAGAGGAAAAATAATGTCAGAAACAATTGAATTACAAGTCAAAGGCGGACAAGCATCTGGAGGTCCACCACTCGGTCCAAAGTTGGGACCAACAGGAATTAATATTCAAGAAGTAGTTGGAGCTATCAATGAAAAAACTGCACCAATGAAAGGCATGACTGTGCCAGTCAAAGTTCATATTAATACGGAGGACAAATCCTTTGAAATTGAAATTGGAACACCGCCAACAGCAGGTTTAATTCTAAAGGAGTTAGGAATCCAAAAAGGTTCAGGCGCTCCAGGAACAGAATTTGTTGCTGATATGACTATTGAACAAGCTTTGAATGTTGCAGATATTAAACTTTCAGGAATTTTAGCTAAGTCTCGTAGCGCTGCTCTGAAAGAAGTTATTGGAGTCTGTAATTCTATGGGAATTAAAGTTAATGGTGAAGAACCTGATAAAGCTTCTAAACTAATTGGTGAAGGCAAGTGGGATAATTTAATTCCTGCTAAGTAATTCTCTAAGGTTGTCACAACCACCAATAAATTTTCCATCCAATAAAATTATTGGGACTGTTTGATGATTATATTTGTCTTTAATTTTTTGAAGCTCATCTGGTTTGTCGTCCATAATATGTTCTTCAACTTCAATATTCTTTTTGATTAGAAGTTTCTTTGCGTCCTTACAAAACGGACAAAAACTCCACGTCCAAATTTCAGCTTTCATTTTCTTTTTGATTTCCTTAATGCTTTTCTTAGTCGTTTCCAAGTTGTAAATAGTTCTTCAACTGCTTCGGGAATTGGTTGGACTTTAATTTTTGGAACTGGCTTTTCCAACTTCTTACTCATTTCACGCATTTCTTTTATGAATCGAGCAATTGTTTTTGGCAAGTGTTCTTTTTGAGCTTTTAATATTGTGGATGCTTCATGAATTTCATCAAGTGTGACGGTTCCAGATCTTGTACCGAATGCTGCGAGTATTTCTGAACCTAATCTTTTTTCTTCTGTCTCAAGTTGCTTTGCAACTTCGCCAGCGACATATGAAATTCTAATTACACCATCTTGAATTCTTTTTGAACCAAGAAGTTTTATCTGACCTATTTCTTTTGTATTATCTAAATGTGTTCCACCACATGCTTGGGCGTCGAAACCTTTTACATGAACAACCCGAACATCGCCCCCGGGAACGAATCCACCTTGATATAATGTAAATCCGAATTTCTTTTCAGCTTGATCTTTTGGAAGAACTACTTTTTCAACTTCGATTTTGTCTTGAACTGCTTTGTTTGCAACTTGCTCAATCTTTTTGAGTTGCTTTCCAGTTAGAGAATCAAAATGAGTTATATCCAATCGACCTCTTTCTTCGTTTACATCCGATCCTGCTTGCCAAACATGTTTTCCAAGAACTTTACGTGCAGCACCACCAACTACGTGAGTTGCGGTATGATGTTTCATTGTTGTACTTCGACGCTCATCATCAATACGACCAATCACTTCATCTCCTTCCTTGAAATCAATGTTTTCAACTTCGTGCATAATGTAGGGTCCTTGATTGAAAGTATTTACAACCGGATTCATGTTTAATGAACCGCTATCGAAATTCTGACCGCCACTTGTTGCGTAAAACAAAGTTTTGTCAAGAATTACATATCGATTGTCAATTATTTTCAGAACTTTTGCGTCAAATTCTCTCGCCCTTTCATCTGCCCAAAATAATTTCAATGTCGGAGGAATTCCTTCAAAAGATAAATCTTTTTCTTCCTCGAATATTGGAGCATTTCTTTTTTCGTGCTTTGCAGCTACTTTCATGTAGAAGTCTGCTGGAACCTTTATCTTTCCTTTGGATGCTTCAGAAAGTTCTTCAGGCGTAACTCCATGAGAATCATATAATTCAAGTAATTTGTTTTCATTAACAGTTGTTTTGATTACTTTTGAAATTATCCGTTTACTGATTATTTTAGACTGATTGTATTTTCTTTCTTCAGCTTTCAGAATTTCTTGAACAGATTTTACACTTTTTGATAATTCCGGATATTGAGGTTTTAATTCCTTAGCATGTAAGTCGATAAGTTTTGAATAGTCAAGTTTTATATTGTACTTATTTGCAAAATCCATGCTTCTTCGGTAGATGCTTCGAAGATTATACCCTCCACCTGAATTGGACGGAAGTGCACCGTCTGCTAAGGCGAAAAGCAGTGTTCGAGAATGATCTGCGATTGCGTACAAAGAAGAGACAGGATAAATTTCATCTTTCAATTTGTTCTTAGAATATCCAATTTTTCTTGCTGTGCTTGCCCACATTTTTTCAATATCATCAACTTCATCAACATTAAGATTTCCAGACACTGGAACAAATTTTGTCCACAAATTCATATCGGGTTTTCGTCCTGATTGCTTGTAAAGATATTTAACTGTCTGCGGCATCGTTAATTCGAAATTTATGGGTTTTCCAGAGGTTAGCCAAGGATAACGCTCTTGACCCGAACCCATATCTAAAACATTAATATCTAAATCTTTGTATCCGGCCGGAGTAACTTTGTAAGTCATATAAACCTGATTACCCAATTCTACTCCACGAGAGAAATATTCCAAAGAAGTTCCAAGATTTCCACCTCCGCCCCATTGGTCTTCGTGAAATTGAAGTTCATCCAGAGGAAGTTTTACTCCTTTTGTTAACCAAGTAATTATATCTGAAAGATATTTTGCTTTGTCGTAATTTTCTGGAGATTGAAAAGTATGCTGACCTAGATGAAAATGTGTTGAATAGTGTCTCCCAGTAATTCCAACATTGTCAATGTCATTAAATCTCAAAGACGGTTGAGACATAACTAAAGGATTTGCTGGAGGACTAACCGTTCCCCCAACTACGAAAGGTTGAAAAGCATAAATTGAAGCTTGAGTAAACCAAGTATCGTCTCTCCAACGTGCAACAGTAGGATATCTCTTGATAGGAGTGTAACCCAATTTTTTCATTGTTGAAGAGAATTTATCCCAAGTTTCTAAATAACCCAATTTTGATTTTGTTGGAGCATCATTAATGAAGGAATAACCACCACTACACTCAGGTTCGCCACAAGTTTTTCTTTTCACCACCGACCAAAAGAATGTTCCACATTTAGAACAGCTGGTTCTACTAAACCCATTATCCTTTAGAACTTGAATTGGATAAAACTTCTCGGGATTCTTACTGGCTTTCCTTTTTAAATCTAGCTTCAGTGTTTTTAGACTCATGAATAACACTAGAGAGAGAAATTATTAAGAGTTTGTATTACTTTTTCAACAAACCTTTTTGAAGTTTCAAAATATCATCTTTGCTGAGTTTCTTACCTGTTTTTAGTGCTGCTTTTACATCAGCTTTCAGAGTGTCTTCATTTTTGTTGAAGATTTCCATTGCAGACTTTCTTGCAGTTTCTGGAAGCTTGGACATATCTTTTAGAACTCCACCGAGTCTAGCATTCATTATGTTAATTTGATCCTTCAAACCATTTAACACAAGTTTTGCAACATTTCTTTGTCGTTTGATTTTTGAAATTTCACTTGAGAGTTCGGTAAGACGATCAAAAATTTGACTTGACTCCTTTGCAAGAGTTTGTATTTTATTGTGAGTGGCATCAGCTTCTTTCTTGATTTCCTTTGTTTTCTTTTGAATTTCCTTGAACTCAACAGAAGGTTTCTGCAAATCTTGATACTCCTTTATCACTTTTTTCAAAGATTTAATTTTAGTCATTATGTCTTTTTCTTTTTTCATACTGACTGCTCCAGTTTCAATTTGAAATTCAAGTTGCTGAATTTCAGCTAAAAATTTTTCTTTAGGAATCTTTGGCAGTTTAGCTTTATTCTTTTTATGTTGCAAGCGTAATTGTTTGAGTTTTTTGAGCCCCTCTCGAACTTCTTTGTTTTTGTTGTTACGTTCTTTCTTCGAAGTTGACAGCTCCTTTTCGATTTCCTTTTTACGAGCGTTTAAATCAACTGCTTCTTTGATTAGCTTATTAAGAACTCCGCCAAGTTTTGTTTTTTCTCGATATTTTTGCTCTTTCTTGTTTCCTAAATCTCTAAGAGATCCAGTGAGTTCCTTTGCCTGTGTTTTTAATATATTTATATCCATTTGTATCCTCCTTATTCTGAGGGTTGTTGGTTTAGAGCATCACTCGGATTTAACCGAATAATGCACCAAGACCTTCAGAGACGTCTTCTTCAGAAGCTTCTTGTTTTTCTTCTTTTGCTTCTGCTGAACTTTCTTCAGCTGCGTCTGCGCTAGCTGCTGGAGTTGCTGGAGCTGCACTTGCACTTGCTAGTTGAGTTTCTTCAATTACTTTATTGATATCAACATCTGCAAGAGCTGCGGCAGTTGCCTTAACTCGAGCTTCATCAACGCTTACGCCAGCTGCAGTTAAAGTCTTTGTAAGTGCGTCAGCACTAACGTCTTTTCCTGCCTTGTTTAGTAACATTGCTGCATATACGTATTCCATTTTTATTCCTTATCAGATTGATTATCTGAAGATGATTCTTCCTCAACTTTTTCCTCTTGAGGATTTTCTGATTCAGTAGCTTCAGCTACCTGTTCTTCTTTTGATTCGGTTTCTTTTACTTTATCTTCTTTTTGGTCTTCTACTGACGATTCAGTTGGAACATCTCCAACTTTATCCTTTAGTGCTGAAGCAACTGTGTCAGCCTTAGATAAAACCAAATCTCTTACTTTGTCTGCAAGAATTCCTTGCGCATAAGCAAGTTTCATTGCATCCATTTCTGCATTTCGAAGCATAATTTCTGCTGTTTCTTTGTTAATTAATCCTGTTCCAACTGCAAGCTTCAATGCGTCAATGTGTAATGCTTTGATTTGTGCGACTACTTCGTCTGAATCTACATCTAATTCAGAACGCATAAAGATTGTTCCATCTTCAAGTGCCGCAACTAAATTTAGACCAATCTTCATTGGTTTAATTTCTAGTCTTTCTAGTAATGCTGCAAGTTGTGCTGAAAGAATATCTCCTTCACTTGCAACTTTTGAGTCTGCCTTTATTTCAATTTTCCCTGCATTAATTCCTGCGCTGATACCAACGTCACCAAGTTCTCCAAGGATTGGTCCTGGAGCAAAGTTGGTCATTCCTGCCGGAACAACAATATCGAACGGCGCTTCTTGTCCAGCCTTTGCAGCTGCTGAAGACATGTTAGATTTTAATAATGCCCATAATGAGAATGCATCCAATTCTGAAGTGATTATTGCAGGCATTCCTTTGAAGTGTTGAATAAGTTCTGCTGCTTTATCTTTCCCTGAACTTTCAAGAGCTCTAGACATTAGTGTTTTTCTAGACATAAGAATATTCACTTTTGTGTCAATCTTTTCTTTGATAACTTGAAGTTGTCGTGATGGAAGGTCTTTCATATTCAAAACTGCAACAGTATTTGCGCTTTTAATTTGTTCAGCCATGGAATTGATTAAGTCTTTCTTCCAACTTGCTGCCTTTGTTTTGTATTCTGTTGCTTCCATTATAAGTTCACCTTCTTTGACATTGTAGACTTAACATAAACTTTGCCCATGTTGTTTTTTCCGTTTGGCAATGCATGTTCAACTGCACCTACAACTTTGATTATGTTTGCTACCAATTCTTCATCTTTTTGATCTTCATATCCAATAGAACATTGGAATACTGGCGCTTTGTTTGCAACCAAACGAACAGTATCTCTCAGTTTTGATACAATTGGTTCCAAATTTGCCTTTGGAGGAACGATTGCTCCAGCCCGTGGGCTAGGCATGCGATTAATCGGACCGAAATATCGACCGAAAACTTGAGCGATTTGTGGCATCATATCAGCTTGAGCAATGAAATAATCAAATTCTCTAGCCAGTTTTTTAATTTCTCGAGGTTTTTTCCACTTTTCGAAATTAGAAGATAAAATAACTTTGTCAGCAGCCTTTGCTCCTGCTTCAGATTCATTACCGATCAGAGCGCAAATTTTAGCTTTCTTAGTTTTTCCTGAAGGAAGTCTGACAAATTCTTCGATTTTTCCTTGTTTATTCATGTCAATATCTTTCAGAGTAATTATAATATCTATGGATTGTGAGAAATTTCTCTTAGAAGTAATTTTTCTTAGTTCTGTTAATGATTTTTTGATAGATTGTTCATCCATTTCGCTTTCGCTCCTGCCTAAGCAGTAATATGAGCTAATTATTTGGATTTATAAAGATTGTTATTTGATTAAGGTCGCATAGCATAACTTAGTGAATCTAAGTATTTTGTACCTGATTCTGTTACAACTTTGTAGAATGGCAAATATGTAAGCTTTTTTGCACGGACTTCAAGTCCTTTAGATTTCAAAAATTCTACTACTTTGCTCTCTGAGATTTTCGGAGCTCTTTTTTCTCCTTGAAGATTGAGATATTTGGGTTTAAGAATAAAATTCAAGTTTTTTGGATTAAAAGTAGGTTGTGTTGCCGAAATTATTTTGTTTTCAACCTTTATTGCGCCCTGTCTGACCAGTGTTTTTAGAATTCCATCAACTTCACTGAATGCCAGGCCCGATTTTACAAACACCTCAGAGAGCGGAGTGTTGGGTTTTTGTTTAACTAAATTCATAATTTTTTGTTGATTTCCTGAAAGAGTTGGAGAATCACCTCCAAGACCAATTCGTTTCAATGATCGATTTAGATGTAATGCGCTAAATCTTTCAAGATCAAAAACTAAATGATAACTTTTTCCTGCCTTTTCACAAATTGTACTAAGAACGGGTTTCATTACAAAGGACAAAGATTTGATTGGAAATTTTTCAATAGTCTCAATTTCTTTTTTAGAAATTCGAGGTTCAAATATACTTAATTGAGATATTGCTGAAGTTGGTTGAGGCGCACTTCTTGTAACTGAAGTTTGCTGAGTTTTTGCTGGAACTTGAACTGTTACTTGTTGTCCTTCCTTTGAAATGTCTGCACGCTTTGCTTCAGAAATATCGAATGATTTTGAAGTTCCCCCATGGAGAGATTTTCTTACACGAATATCTACAAAGATTGGAAAATCTGTTGCACCAATTACCATTGCTTTTCCGATTGGAAGATTCCTGATTTCATTTTCTGCTTCTGCGGTAACGCCTTCAAACGAACGCGAGATTGCTGCCAAGTCCGAAGGATTAGTAACTTGAAGTGCAATTTGACTGCTGCATTGAGATAGAACTGATTTATCAACTCTGGCAGGTCTCTGAGAAATTATGCAAACTCCGAGACCAAACTTACGACCTTCCGATGCAATTGTTCTAATTACTCTTGAAGATTTTGCTTCACCGAAACCTCGTTCAGGACAATAATTGTGCGCTTCATCAATAATCAAAAAGCCGGGAGGGATTTGCTCCAATTTCCGCTCTTCAAACATATTTGTTAGAAGACTTCTTGCTACAATTTCTTGAATTTCCTGCGATGCTCCTTTAAAATTTATAATTGTTAGTTGACCTGGTTTGACAATTTCATTGATTGGCGTTGGGTTATGACTGAACAATCCACTTTGTTCAAGCTGTTGTATTCCTCCAATCAGTCTCCACTTTGCTGTTGATTCTGCAATTTCAAGCTCTTTAATCAATTCGTCAAATTCAAATCTGCCCTTTCTTTCCACCAAATCATTTATGACATTGTATAGCAAACCTCTCTGAGCATCAGTTGCTTTGAATGGAAGAGTTTCGGTCAGCGTAAATGGATCGTTTGGAATTTTTAGTCTAATTTGATGAGCATCAATGTTTATTGAAGTGTTAACTGCAAATTCCATTAATTTTTCACCGTATGCTTTGGCTTGAATTCCGTAATGCTCAAAGTAATCCGTTTCCTTTTTGTTGGTATTTGGACTTTTGATGGATGAGTATTCTCCATGAGGATCAATAATTACTACGGGCACACCCATATCTAAAATTTCTTCAAGAATTACGCCCACGGCATAAGACTTACCTGCTCCGGATTTGGCTAAAACTGCTAAGTGTTTTGTTATCAGCTTTTTTGGATCAAGAAAAGCTTTGATTGATTTTCCTTGCAAACGACCGAGATATACACCATTCATTCTTAAATCTAGAATGCTTTTGATGAGGTTATCTTCTGCGATAAATACTTCAGTTCCTGGTGCAAAAGGAGTTCTTGGCTGCCTCAAAAATCCTCGCTCAGTTCTGTGACCAATAATTGCACAACTGGCATAGGTCATGTTGTCTACTTTTTCAACTTCGACCACTTGATTCAGCACTGGACCAACTTCGGGATGATTAACTGCAATATAATCCCATTTATTTACAAGACTTTTTACCACAAATTTGAAGCTAGTAGTTGATGTTCTACCAGAAACGGTACCAATGGCTGCCATGTATAACTTTTTTGGTAGTTATATAAAAGCGTGTGTATGGAAACGTAGTTATTTGCTAAGCAAACAGTTTAATAATTATATTCTCTACTTTTGGTATGATCAAAGTACTGGTTTTTGATTTCTCAGGAGTACTATACGGTTCAAGATTTGAAATGCTTACAAAATCTTTGATAAATGTTGTACCTGGATTGGAAAGTGATAAAATTATTGAGACTTTTTATAACAAATACAATGATTATAAATCAGGAACTTTGACTGAGTCAACTTTTTGGAACGAAGTTTTTTCAATACTTGAAGTTCCTCGAGATAAAGCTTCAAAAATAACCAAGATAATTTTTGACAAAGGAATTTTCACTGAAAACGAATATTTGCTTGGGCAAATTGAAGAGCTCTCCAAGAAATACAAGATTGCAGTTTTATCAAATAGTTCAAGAGAGATGGAATGGATTTTTGATGATTCAGAATACCATAAATTTTTTGATGGATTTTTCTGGAGTCATAAATTTGGGGCTCGCAAACCCGATGAAAAATTCTATAACGCAGTTGTGGAAAAATATAAAGTGAAACCTTCTGAGATTTTATTTTTTGATGACAAAGTGAGAAACACTTCAGCAGCAGATGAACTCGGTTGGAACACTGTAATATTCACTCCAGAAATTTATAATAGTGAAGATTTGTTCTTGAAAGAATTAGAAAAATTCAGAATTAAATCCAATTAACTTTAACTTGATCAGTTCGCCATTTTCCATCAACTTCAGTTTCTGAAATTTTTTGACGTTTTCCTGCACTATATTCAACAATTCCTTGCCAGGCAATCATTGCGCCCTGGTCTCCAGAAAGTTCTCGAGGACATACTTTAAATTTTACTCCGCGAACTTTACACATTGTTTCAAGCATTTTTGTTAATCTTTTGTTTGCTGCAACACCTCCCGTTAGAAGAACTTCATTTTTCCCAATATGTGCAACAGCTCTTTCGGTAGCTTCAGTAAGCATTGCGAAAACTGTTTCCTGCGTTGAAAATGCTAAATCTTCATTTGAATATTTTTTTCTTTCAACTAGTTGTCTTATTTTTGTTTGAATTCCGGCAAATGAGAAATCCATTCCTTTAATGCTGTATGGAATTTCAACATAATTTTTTCCTTTTGATGCGAGTTTTTCAATTGCTGGACCTCCGGGAAAACCCGTTCCCATAAATCTACCAACCGTGTCTAAGAATTTTCCTACACCGATGTCAAGAGTTTCTCCGAAAACACGATATCTGTTTCCGGCGTAAGCGATAATTTGAGTGTTGGCTCCTGAAACATAAAGCGTAACTGGATCTTTCAAACCCGTTTTTTGTTTTCCAATTTCAATATGTGCGACACAATGATTTACTCCGACTAAAGGAATGTCCAAAAGTTTGGATAATGTTCTCGCAGTAACTGCGCCAGTTCGGAGAGTTTGCCCCAGTCCGGGACCTTGAGAAAATGCAATTAAATCAATATCAGAAAGTTTCAGTTTTGCTTCCTTTAATGCGGACTTAATTAGTTCATCGCAAAGAACAACATGATGTTGGGCTGCTTTGATTGGATGTATTCCTCCCTTTTCCGTAGTGTACATGCTACGTTGGTTTGCTAGAACTTTTCCTTTGTCAGTTACGATACCGATACCAAAAGTATGGGCTGTTGATTCAATCCCCAAACATATCATATTATTATGAAACTGAGCCAAATTTATAAAATAAGCGGCAAAACCAAAGTTGCATCACCTTCAACAGTGATATGATTTGCTTCTTCTTTGACTTTTCCCCAAGAGATTGCTTCTCTTGTTTGTGCTCCGCTTAATGAACCATCATATTCTACTGCTGTGCTAACTTGAACAGCGTAATCCAATCCATCTCTGAATTGATTAAACCATATAACGTGATGTTTTGAGATTCCACCACCAAGCATTATTGCTCCAGCTTTTTTTGCTTCGGTTACTCGGACGTAGAAATCTTGATCATCTTCAAACAAGTTTAGTTTGAAATCTTTGTTCATTTGCCAGTAATTCCAAAGTTGTGCGCCCCAAGCTCCGTCAAGAGGTCCAGGTAAATATACTGGAATTTTGTTTTTCCAAGCCCAGTAAATTATTGTATCTTCTGCGCCTTTTTCATTTTGGATTGCTTCTCCGAAAGCCCAAATCAATTCATGAATTGACCATTCTTTTCTTTCTGAGTGAAGCTTTTTGATTATTGGTTGAAGTTTATCTTCCAGAACTTCACCATAACATTCATTTGGAATTAATACATTTCCAAGTCGATTGATTCCTTGCTTGTGTAATTCTTTGTCGTCCATCATGAAGGAACCTTGATAATAATCTTTCCACAATCTTGCTAAGTCGTGATCCAGTGTTCCGCAAGTTGTCATAATTGCGTCAACTTTTTTGTTCTTAACTAAATCTCGAATTATTCCTCTTGTTCCGGTTGAAACAATACAGGCAGGATGACTTAGAATTTTGAAACAATCTTTGTCAGATTGCATGTTCTTAATAATTTTTGAAGCCTTTGCAACTTTTGATGCAGAGAAGCCACCCGCTTCAGAAAATTGATTAATTAATTCTTTGATAGTCGTGTTCTCATTAATGTTTAAATCGTTGACAGTTTTCATAATTGTTTATTCAGAAGGTTTTTCTTCTTGTTTTTGAGTGTTAGATTCTGTATGTCCTGTTACACCGCAATGTTTTCTGTCTTTGTGTACAGCCATGAACAGACCGTTATCTTTTGGTGATCGAGGGTTCTTTCGGATTAGTTGTCCGTCTTTAACTTCGTAAAGCTTCCATCTTTGATATGCTGGTTTCTTTTCTTCTGCCATTATTCAGCTGATTCCTCTTTTTTTGTTTCTGTAGCTTCTGCCTCAATTACTTCTTCAGCAACAGTCTCTTCTGCTGGTGCTTCGGCTGTAGATTTTTCTTCAGCCTTTTTTGTCTCAGCTTCTTCAGCAGCTTTCTTTTCTGCTTCGAATGCTTTTTCTCTACGTGCTGCAAAGTGTTTGTTTTCAATTCTTGAAATTACTTCAGCGTTGTCGTAGATGTAGAATTTCGCTAAACTTTTGTTTGCGCCGAATTCAGTTTTCATTTTCTTTAGAACAATTTGCTCAGCTGGTGCTTTGAATTTTACTGACATGAATTTGTATAATTCTGCGCGTGAAGGAGTTTGAGATTTATTATGATCAATTTCTAGATTAATCTCTTTACGTGAGAACAATTTATTTTCTGTTTCTTGTAATACTTTTGTTTTCATTTTATCTTAATCCATACTCTCCAGGTTTGGAGATTTTAGCCTTTTTGGCGATTTCTGATTCTTCAGGATGAAATACAACCAGTCGACCTTTCCAAGTTTCTGATTCTTTCAATCCCTTTGCGATTATTGGTAATTTTTTCTTTGCCATTTTAATTAGTAGTAGCTTTAGACTCAACCTTTCGGATTTCATCAAGCCACTCCGATTTTCCAAGGTATGGCTGACGCATAGTCATACCAATCTTTGGTTCTTGTGTGTTCTTGATGCTTACGGCAATAATTCTTGCACGTACTTTATCTTTAATTTTCAGTACTTTCTTTGAGTCCTTTCCAAGAAGAGTACCTTCTTTGCTGAATGATACGAAGTCGTCCATTGTTTGTGAGATGTGAATCATTCCCTCAAACGGTCCAAAGTCAACAAACGCTCCGAATTTTGCGATGTCCTTAACTTCACCTTCAACAAGATCATTTGTTTCAGGTAAATAGTGAACAACGTTGAATGTTACGTTGTGGAATGCTGCTCCATCACCATGGATTATGATTCCATCTTCAATATTTTTAACGTCTTGAATTGCGATTACTCTTCCAAGTTGATCAATTACTCGGTTTTCGTAATTTTGTCTAAGCTCTTCAGTTACAACTTTCTTTAAATCTTCACTGAATCGACTCGGATCAACTCGTACAACGCCTTCGACTGCGGATTTGTAATACATCGTAGTTTTGATGTGATTGGTAGCTTTTTAAACGTTTCTAATCAGTTTTTTACTAATTGTGAATATTTGTACAGATTCGTCCTTTAGGCGCTTTTTGAGTATTCGGTCATTAGTAAGGACTGCAAAGTTCTTAGATTTTGCAAATTCCAATATTTTGTCATCAGGGTGACCTCTTCCAAGATAAACTGTATCTACTTTTGAGAATTTGATTATTTGGAGTGCTAATTTTGCTGCATTTTTATCTACACCTTTTTGATTTTTATCATTTTGAATTGATTCCAATTCTTTCAAAACTTCTTGTGGAATTATAATTTTTGTGAAGCCCATTTTTTTGAGTTCTGTGATTACATCTACTTTTGCCTTTGCAGCATAAATTAATGAATTCGTATCAATTACGATTTGCATGAGTATAATTTTCGAATGCCTTATTAAAACGTATTGATATGACTCTTTATGTTGAAAGCCCAAAAAGCAAAAGAGTTGTATGATAAGACTGCCAAGCTATACAATCCACGATATCGAAGAACTCAATTTGAGAAATACAAAATTGCTCTACATGATCAATTGCTTGATGGAGAGATTTTAGATTTAGGTTCAGGAACTGGATTGTTGTCTAAATTTTTGGGAAAGAGAATTCATCAAGTTGATGTTTCGAAAGGAATGCTACTTTTGAGTCGCGGACGCAGAGTTCAAGCAAATATTGAGAAGCTCCCTTTTCGAGCAAACAAATTTGATTATGTTTTGAGTTTCTCTGCTTTAATGAATGCTGAAAATCCTAATGCCGCCATCAAAGAAGTTAAGAGAGTTTTGAAGCCGGGAGGAACGTTCATTGTAACATACTTGAAAAGTTTTGATTTTTCTGAAGAACTGAGAAGGCATTTCAAATTAATTGATTCTCGTGACTGTGGAGAAGATGTTTGTTTTATTTTGAAGAACTAAACACGAACAAACAATTTGTATCGGTCACCGTCTTCAAGTTCAAACAGAATTCTATCTATGATTGCTTTCTTTGGATTTGGAACTGCTTTAACTCTTTCTGTAATCTCTTCAAAAGATTTGAAAGGTTCAATTGTTCTTTGTTCTAAAATTTCTCGAGAGTGTCTTTTACCAATTCCTGGAAGTAATTCTAGTTGGTGAGATCTCAATGAAATTGGTCCAGAGTTGTTGTAGAAGTTAATATATTTCTCTTCGTTTTCTGTAACTAATTTTTCAACCATGAAATTTAATTCTCTCTTTGCTGTTTGAGTTAATTTACTAACTTGTAAAGCCCCTTTAATATAAGCAATATCTGGACGCTCATCGTCACCAATATAAACTTCATCATGAGGTTTGAAGCTTTTTTCAGGCTTTGGAACAAGCTCTAAAAGTACAAAATGATCTTTTCCAAGTGCTTGGATTATTGACTCTTTTTGATGAAAAGGTCTAGAATCAGAAGAATAACCGTTCTTGAGAAAATCGAGTACTATTGCATGTTCTTCCTTTGCTCTTCGTGGTCTTTCTTGATTCATTTCGAATTTCTCCTGTGGTTTTCATTGGGCTTTTATGATGTCAAGAATCTTTTTGAGATTCTCTTTTGTGACTGTTATTTGTTTTCCAGCGAATATTGTGTTAAGTTCGCCTTCGTTTTTTGGTAACACGTTTGCGATTTCAACAGTTGCTTCTTCAGTCATTCGAGGGATGTCTGCTGACTTAAGCTCCTTTACTAGTTTAGCCGCTGAAGCTTTATTAAGCTTATTAAATCGTGTTGCAAAGTCCTTTATCTTTTGCTGACTTCCACTCAATTCTCCTTTCTTTTCTAGATTGTCAAGTGTTTCTTTGACCTCAGCAATTGTTAGAGGTGTTTTGCTTATGATTTGTACTTCCATTTTATTTTTGTCTTACTAAATGTACTGCTCGGGCAATAACTTTTTTAGGTTTATTACCATCTTTGATTTGTAGTAAGTATGAATTTTTCCCTTCTTTTGATAAGATTTTTCCAATCAAGTTTCGGAATCTTGGATGAGGCATTCCTTTTTGTACTGCAGGTTCTTGGATTATTCTAACTTTTTCTCCGACTTCGAATTTTCTTAAGAGTCGTGAGATAGTTACTTTTCCATGTGTTCCTGCTTGTTTTCTCAGTTTGCTTCTGGTTCCAGAACGAAATCCGCCCTTTCTTCCAGTTCCTGCTCCTGCCATGATTTATCCTATAATATTGTGTTTTTAAAGGTTTCTCTAAAACATTCCTGGCAACTTAGGCATGCCTTTCTTTCCCATCAATTTCTGCATTCTTGCAAATTTTTTAGATTGTCCAGAGAATGCTTTCATCATTTTCTTCATTTGCTTATACTGTTTTATTAAATCTCGCATTTCTGATTCGTCTCTACCTGAACCTTTTGCGATTCTTTGAATTCTTGATTCATTCATTAATGAAGGATTGTCTTTTTCTTTTTGAGTCATTGAATCCATTAAGTATTTCCAAACTTTCATGTTCTCTTCTTGCTCTTTCAATTGATCCTTTGGAATATTCATTTTTCCCATTCCCGGAATCATGTTTGCAACTTGTCCAAGAGGCCCCATTTTTTTCAGCGCCTCCATTTGATTGTACAAATCAGTAAAAGAAATTTCTCCTTTCATGATATTTTTTGCAGCCTTTTCTGCGGTTTCTTGATCAATTGCTTCGCTAGCTTTTTCTAAGAGCGTTTCAAGATCTCCCATTCCCAAAATTCTGGAAACGAAATTCTTAGGTTTGAATTCTTCAATAGCATCAAGTTTTTCTCCGATTCCAATGAAAGTTACTTTTGCCTTTGTTGCTGCAGCTGCTGAAAGTGCTCCACCACCTTTTGCGGTACCGTCAAGTTTTGTAACAATAACTCCCGTTACTCCAACTGCTTTGTGGAAAGATTCAGCTGTTTTTTGAGCTGCTTGTCCTATGTCTCCCGACAGAACTAAAAGTTTAGTTTGAGCTTGAACTGCCTTGTCAATAGATTTGATTTCACTTGTCAATTCATCATTTAATGCGTCTCGACCTGCTGTGTCTATAATTACAACTTCATATTTTTCTAAGTCTTTCTTGACTGCGTTGTAAATTTTTGTAGGATTTCTTTCTTTTGCGTCTCCGTAGAAATCAATTTTCAAAACATCAGCCAATTGTTTTAATTGAGCATAAGCTGCTGGTCTCCAAGTGTCTGTTTGAACAAGTGCGATTTTCTTTCCTCGTTTCTTGTATAATTTTGCAAGTTTTCCCGCAGTAGTAGTTTTACCAGAACCGAATAATCCAACTAGCATAATTTTTGTTGGTTTGTTTTCTGTTGGAATTTCCTCAAATTCCTTTCCTAAAAGATTAGTTAATTCTTCATAAACAATGTTGACAGTATGTTCTCTTGCAGTTAATCCGCCAGCCACTTTTTCTTTAAGTGCTCGCTTTTCAATATTTTTTGCTATATCTCGAGCAAGTTCAATTGAAACGTCTGCTGAAATCAGAGATTTCTTGATTTCTGAGCAGAGTTCTTCTACTGCTTCCTTGTCAACTTTACCTGAAGTCAGCTTTTTTAGAGCGTTTTTCAGAGAGTCAGATAACTTATCTAAGACCATATTTATCTCGGATTTTAGGGCTTTTTAAGCGTTTAGATTATAAAATTTGTTTAATTATTTCGTCGGCACTGAATTCTTTCAAATCCTTATATTCTTGACCAATTCCCAAGAAAAGTATTGGTTTTCCAGTCTCATGCGCTACTGAAATTATTGCTCCGCCTCTTTCGTCAGCGTCAGCTTTTGTTAAAATTACTCCGTCAATACCAATTTTTTCTCCGAAGAGTTTTGCTTGATCAACTGCGTCATTTCCAGTAAGAGAATCAACAACTAATATTGTAAAATCTGGTTTGGAAACTCGCTTGACTTTTTCAAGTTCTCGCATTAAGTCTTCATTTGCGTGACTTCTTCCTGCTGTGTCGATTAAAACATAATCCAATTTCTTTGCCTTTGCATGTTCAATTGCGTCGAATGCAACTGCTGCCGCGTCTGAACCATAACTGTGTTTGATTAAATTGATTTTAAGTTTGTCAGCATGTTCTTGAATTTGCTCAATCGCTGCTGCTCGGAAAGTATCTCCCGCAGCCATAACAACTTTCTTCTTTTTCCTTTGAAGATGTGATGCAAGTTTTGCAAGAGTTGTAGTTTTACCAACACCATTAACTCCGACAAACATTATTTTGATTGGCTTGTCGCCTTTGTAAATATCAATTGCTTCTGCTGAGAGAATTTCTTTCAGTTTTTTCTCAAGAGTTTTCTTCAGTTCCTTCGGTTTTGATTCTTTGATTGTTTCTTTCAATTCTTCAGTTACTGAATAAGCAACATTGTTTACTAGAAGTTCTTCTTCAAGCTCATCCAGAATTTTTCTTAGTTTGGATTTTTCTAGATTTTTGATAACATTTAATTTTGATACAAAAGAAGGTTTCTTTTCTTTCTTAGATTTCTCTTCCTTTACTGGTTTTTTTGTTTCCTTTTCTACGTTTTTCTTTACTTTTGAGAAAACGGATTTCAATCGTCCTAACATAATTTACCTTTAATTTAGAGTTTAAATTACTTGTTTTCCTGCATAATTTCTTTTTGTAGTTTTGTTTGAATTTCAACAATTCTTGCTTGGAGTTTGTTTAAATGTTCGACTGTTGTTTTTTCTGCAGCTTCTAAATTCTTTGTTCGTTCTTTTACAAGTTTTTGAATTTCGGTTTTTGTTTTTTCTACAAAATTTCCCGCACCAATATTAACCATGAATTTTAAATCATCAGTAATTTTTGTGTTGTAATAAATTCCCGCTCCAATCGGAGTAAATAGTTTTTGTCCTTTCTTCAAATTATCAATAGTTTCAACTAAATGTTTCACTTCAACTTTTTGTTTTTGAAAATGTTCTAAATCTGAATGATGTTTTTGCATTTGCTGCTGAATCATCTGAAATTCCATTTGTTCATTCATTTTATTTACCAATAAATCCTAGGCTTTCGTCAATTCTACCGATTTCGAAACCTGAAGAGTTAGAGCTTACTAAGAAGCCATTTGAGTTTGCGATTATACCAGAACTTACGATTGAACTTCCAGTACTAACTGTTCCAATTCCAACTTCAAATTTTAAATATTTCTCAAGCTCTTTTACGCTTGGATTTGAAGTTATTGAACCAAAAATTGCTCCTTTATTTGTCATAACTCCGTATGCGCCTGGAACATTACTTTCTGCTATTTTTATTTTTTTGACTTTGACTTTTAACTCAGTTTCAATTTTCTTAGCTTGTGCATCTGAAAAATCATCACTAATAATTGCGTATTTATCGTTTGATAGAATTGTGTTTCCTAAAGCAGTATGAACTGTCTTAAATTTTTTAACTTCAACAATTCCTTTTAGTTGTTTTTTTAGAGATTTAAATTCTTCATCAAAAATTATATCTGGAACCAATAGTGTGTTTTTGTTTGCAACACAGAAAATTCCTGCGAAAGGCGTTCCGTAAATCTTTGAAGTTATGATTGGAACTCCAAGAACTTCTTTCAATAGTTCTGTTTGCTTCTTGTTTAATTTTTCTCCTAGAAGAACAAAAGAATCTGTTGCTACTGCATACAGACCAATGTTTGGATCTCCCTTAAAATTTGCTTTATCTACGTGAACCATTTATTCCTTCTTTTTAGATTTAGTTGAGGATGATTTGGTTTTAGTTTTAGTTGTAGAAGCTTTCTTTACGGCCGGTTTCTTTTTTGTTACAGGCTTTTTTTCAGATTTTGCTTCTTGTTTGACTGGCTTTTCTTCCTTCTTCTCTTTGACTTTTGCCGGAAGCTTTTCTTCAGTATTTACTTCTTCCTTCTTTGCCTTTCGAGGAAGTTCTGAAAGTTCAACTAATACGTGACTGTCTTCTTTCTTTACATTAACTCTTACTCGTGATGGAGGGTTCTTTGCCCCTCGCTTCCAAATTGCTTCGTTAAGCCATCTGCCAACTTTTACATCTTCTGCTTTTGCGTGTTGAACTACAAAACTTTTGACTGTGCTAACTGCCTTTTCAGCTCTTCGCCATCGTGGAGTCTTAAGAAATTCCTTTCTCAAAGGAATTGTGTATGTTCGGGTTTCTCCAGCCTTCATCATTTTTATCCTCGTTGAATATTACCTTTCCGCCATCTTCGTTTCTTTGATGTTGCTGCAGAAGGATGAACTCTTCGACCTACTCCGAATTTCTTTGGAATAATCCAGAATGGTGCCCATCTAGTTTGGCGACCTGCCGTAATTAATCGATTCTTTCGCCCGGATGGTTTTCTTGAACTCATTTTGCTTTCCTCATTTGAACTGCAGTCTTGTCAAGTAAAGATTGACCTTTTGGTGAGATAATTCTACCTTTCTTAGCAGTTTGTGATTGTTGAACTAAACCAGCTGTTTCAAGCTGTTGTGTAATTTTTCTCAGAACATTTCCGGAAGCTTTTGTAAATTTAGAAGGTTTTCGTCCACGGTTCTTGCTTCCACCGTATCGAGAACGCATTTTTGAGACACCCACTGGACCGTGATTATAAATATTTTTTAGCACTGATGCAGCTCTAATATGCCACCAATCAGGATTTGCCGGAGGTCTCATTCTATGATTTCCACTCTTAACAAATTTTGCCCATTCTGGAGGCGAAATTTCCTTAAGTTTCTTGAGTTCTCCAGCTAGAGCGTTAATTGCTTTTTCTGGGTTAATATCATTGACTGATGTCATGGTTATGAACAGGATATCAGTTTTAAAAACCTTTTGATAAGAGTCCGGCTACGATGAAAATAAGTGCTTGTGTGTATGCCTGTTTCAGCGCAATTCGCGGGTTTTGGTTGGTTGTGTTCAACGAAGAATAAATCAGCAATATTGCGAAAATTGTTAGCAAGATTGTGTTGGAAGGATTCGGTCCGATTGAGATTCCTGCAAGGGTCGCTATGATATATTTGAATCTTCCAAATTCTTGTTTTGTTCTTTTCTGAAACCAAGCAAATTCTTGTCGAGCTATTCGATTGAGTAAGAATCCCAAGAAATATGCCGTCGAAATTAACAGGATAATTATTACATCATTTAGCATGTTTTTTATAGAGTACGCAAATTTAAAACAATAATGAAATTGAAGGATTCAGAACATGTGTATTCTCCGCGAGAAGATTCAAAATTACTACAACGCGTTGTTGAGAATTACATGAAAAAATTCAAACCGAAGCGAGTTTTGGATATGGGAACAGGTTCAGGAATTCAAGCTATTGCTGCAAAGAAAGCTTATTCCGGTGCTGAAGTTTTTGGAGCAGATATTAATCCAATGGCGATTGACTTGGCTACTGAAAATGCTAAACTTAATGATGTTGAGGTTAAGTTTTTCGTTTCAGATTTGTTTGAACGATTTTATGGTCAAAAGTTTGATTTGATTATTTTCAATGCTCCTTATTTGCCTCCAGAACCACCGCTTGATCCCATTTGGAGTGGCGGTGAAAAGTTTATTTTGAAGTTTATTGAGTTAGCTCGAGAACATCTGAATAACGACGGAAAGATTTTATTTGTTTATTCATCCAAATCTCCAGTTAAATTCGAACATAAAATTATAGTTTCAGAGAAAATATTCTTTGAAACGCTCTATGTTGCTGAGGCGTGATAAGGTTTATATTAAACCTGTGTCTTCTTGATTTAAGAAGACGGGGCTAACCTTGTGAATCACTTAAAGTTAAGTTTCAACTCTCGCGAGTGAAGCTATAAAGAGTGATACGGGCAATAAGGGCAACTGTTAGTAGCTTGAGACGACGATTGGGATAATAGGCCGCGATATGCGAACCCTTTTCGATTCGTTTGATCCCTCACTAGCATCTCTTAATGTCAGAAGAGGCTATTGACCGAGCTGTTTGAGCTGAAGAGTTCATTAAGGATTCATTCAGGAGGGCAACACTTTGGCCGTGGACCTTTTCCACATGGGCCTATACGTCTTCTGAACTTTTCAAAATTCGAGCCATTTTTAAGTTTTAATGCTAAAATCATAATCCCATGCTAAACGCATATGTATTAATAAAAACTCGAGCAGGTCAAGAGAAAGACGTTCTTGAGACTTTGAGTGCTGATGAAAGTATTGTAGATGTAAGTATTGTTTACGGGCAATATGATTTAATTGCAAAAGTTTTCTTAAATGATATGACTGATTTGCCAACATTTATCATGGAAACAATCCGACCAATTAAAGGAATTACAGAAACTTCTACTTTGCTCGCGGCTTACGACCCTTCGAGTGCTTAATGACGATGTTTTTCATTAAGTAAGAATTCGGTATCATCATGATGTTTTTGCTGTCCATTGCAATGTATGTGTCAAGCAAATCTATTTTTGTAACTTTTCCGTCAAAATCTTTGAATTTTATGAAATCTCCTTTCTTGATTTTTTTTGTTCCAATCAGATAAAGTCCTGCAAAAATATTTGGCATGAAATCTCGCAAAGCCAGAGTGAAAGAGATTAACAAAATTCCGCCGAAGATGATTAATATAAAATTCATAATTGAAATTGCAACTCCGATTTGAATTAATGCTGCAATTACTGCGACACCAATAACTGAATATTTTACAAACTTTTCTGCAAGTTTTCGAGGCTTAGATTTAATTCCAAGAGCTCTTCTCAAATTTCCATTCAAATTTGCCTTTCCAATTGCGCGGCCTGTTATTTTTCCAAGAATTCTTCCCAACAAAATTCCAGTTATGATTATTAGAAGCGCTGAACCGAAAGTTGCTAGAATATATAGTGAAACGTTGTATATCAACGTAAGTATTTCATTCATTGCTCCTTAAGTCCAATTCTTGGGAATTTAAAGGTTTTGTTTGTGTTAAATAGCTAAGCTATTAAATCCCGGTTTTTAGAATTAAATATGCCAATGAATGTTGGGTTTGAGTATGTTAATGCTGAACAAGAATACAACGAAGCTAAAACAACTGCTGAAAAAGTTAAGGCTTTGAAGAAGATGTTGTCAATGATTCCTAAACATAAAGGAACTGAAAAACAGCAAGCTCAAATTAAGAAACAGATCAAGAAACTTCAAGAACAAGTTGAGTTTGAAAAGAAGCAAGGCAAAGGCGCAAAATCTTTTACGATTAAGAAAGAAGGCGCAGGACAAGTTGCTATCTTTGGAAAAACAAACACTGGAAAGTCAACTCTTTTGAAAATGCTTTCTGGAAAAAATGTAAAGGTTGCAGATTATGAATATACTACTTCTGAACCAGTTCATAAAATGATTGCCTTTGAAAATATTAAGATTCAAGGAATTGAAGTTCCGGGAATTTATGAAGGCTTTTATGATAGTAAAAATGGTCGCCAATATTTGAGCGTTGTTCGAAATGCTGATATTGTAATTGTTCTTGCGGAGAGCAAAGCAGATTTTGATATGATTGTTTCTGAGCTTGAAAAAGCCAATATTATTTTGACCAAGACTCGAGAAAGACCTGAAGGGTTTGAAGCCAGAATTCCCTATATCAAATTATCCAAAAATAAATTTTCAACAGACTTGATTCCAAAACTTTGGAAGAAGATGAATAAGATTAGAGTTCAGACAAAGACTGATGGAAAGATTGCTCCGAATCCAATTGTTCTTTCTAAAGGTTCAACTGTTGAAGATGTTGCACGAGCAATTCACCAAGATTTTGTTCGGAAATTTAGGTACGCTAAGATTGAAGGTCCGAGCGCAAAGTTCAAAGGTCAGCAAGTCGGACTTGAACATAAATGCAAAGACGGCGATATTGTTGAGGTTTTTGTTAAATGAAAGCAAAAGGTTCGAATGCTGAGCGACAACTTGTTGCTAAATTTTGGGAAGCCGGCTTTGCTTCCATTCGCGTTGCAGGAAGCGGTGTTTCTCGTTTTCCCTGCCCAGATGTTTTGGCTAGCAACGGAACGCGAACTATTGCAGTTGAGGCTAAGGCAACTAAGAAAGATGTTCAATATTTCAGAGAGAATCAAATCACAGAACTAATTGAATTTTCAAGAACGTTTGGTGCTGAGCCCGTTCTTGCTGTCAAGTTTTCAACTCGCTGGGCATTTTTTGAATTATTCAAACTACGACAAACTCCAAATGGAGATTATGCAGTTTCCAAAAAAGATGTTGAAGAATTGGGAATGAGTTTTGATGAACTAATTTCTGCTTAGAAAGTCTGCGATTTCATCAGCAGTTTGCTTTTCACCGACGAAAAGTAACGTCAGAATTAATATTAATGCAAAAATTGTTGGCGATGCTATTAAATAAGTCCAGATAACATATCCCGTTCCTTGAACTGTTTGATAAAATACATATGCCATGTATGTAAATACGGATAACACCGAAATTCCTGTCAGCATTACTATTGAGTAAACAGCTTTGCTATTTTTCAAGACAGTTTCCTTTAGACTCATACTCTCCTCCCCAAATCTTTGAAAAACGCGGAGGCAATGGATAAAATTATTGGACCAAGAATTACTCCAATTAAACCAAGCATACTTAATCCTCCAAAGACTCCAATAAAAATTATTAGCGGATGAATGTTTGCCTTTCTTCCTAATAATAATGGTCGTGCAGCATAATCTAGAATGCTTCCAAGTACGAATCCATATGCCAATATTCCAATTCCTGTTGCCATGTTTCCACTAAAAATCAAATATGCTCCTACCGGTGCATAAAGGAAATAAGGACCAACAATTGGAAGCAAGGAAAGCAGTCCGGCCACTGCTCCGGCGAGGACTGGATAATCTAATCCAAAAATTACGAATCCGACTCCCGCAATTATTGCTTGAATAATTCCAATCAACAGAGTTACATGAACGAAAGCATCAACATTTTGTCTTACGTGGTTAATGATTTGCATCTTTTTTCTTCTAGGAATTGGTAAGGTTGCTTCGATCCAGTTTGTAAATCTTTCACCGTCTCTCAGAAAATAAAATAACGAAATAAAGAATATGAAGCTTGCGATGAATAAACTCGGAATCTTGGATACTAGATTAGAAAGTGCAGTTATTATGTTGGTCGCAATGAAACTAATTATTTCCTGCATATTTGGTCCCAACGTACCTGATGCCCCGGCGACTCCCAAATAAACTTTCCAAACTTCATTTCTAGTGAATGCGACACCATAATTCAGAATAACTAACATCAGTGCGCCAAAAAACAGACAAATTGATAGGGCGGAAATATTTCCGCTGAGCTTTCCTTTAAGTTTTAAGTAAGCAGGATATGAGAAGTATGCAAGGATTGCTGCAAAGAGTAAGGGAGTAACGAAATTCCAAGCCACAAAAACAGCCAAGATTGCTACGAAAATTGTTAGACCCAACTCTGCAAGCTTATTGTCACCAATACTCATGTTTTTATAGCGCCATCAGAATTTATATAAGTTCTGTTAACTCCGATAAATCCTTTACGATTATATCTGGATACTCTTTGAGAAGATCTTTGTAAGTCCGCGTTCCAACGACCGCAATAGCCATCACGTCATATTCTTTTGCCATCCGAATATCTGTTTCAGTATCTCCAACAACTGCTTTGATTTTTGATCCGAGCGCCTTCTCTAATTTTTTAAGAGGTTCAGTACTCGGCTTACGATGTCTTACATTATCCATCCCAACAATGGCTTTGAAATATCTTGGATTGACGTTTAGATTTTGAAGCGTTTCTACTATTACTCTATGTTCAGCATTTGAAGCAATTGCCAAAGTGTATTTTTTGTTCAGCTCAACCAAAGTTTTCACTATATTTGGTTTGGCGGCAGCTTTAGTTATGTCGAGCAATCTGCTTTGATCCTCAGCTATTTTTTGAACTTTTCTTCGGCCTAAAGAAGGATAAATTTTGTGAATAATTGTCTCTCGAAACTTTCCAAGGTGTCTCTTAATCATGCGCGCAGGAACTTTGTATAAATTATTCTTAGTAAATGATTCATTGTAAGCATCAACAATTTCTTTGGATGAGTCAACAAGTGTTCCGTCGAAATCGAATACAATAATTTCCTTTTTTCCCGCCCTAACTTTGCTTTCCATTTTATTCAAACTTATATCTCAGTTTAGCTATAATGCCTTTCAATCCATTTAACTTTTTGCCCGCTGGACTAGACGATGAAATAAGGTTAACAATGCCGCCGCCGCTTTCAACATGCTCAATTAGTTCTTTAATTTCGTCAGAGCCATCGAGTCGAGAATCAGAGATTAAAATTGATTCTACTGCACCGACCTCAGCAGCAGCCTTTGTTTTTGAGATACCGTAAATTATTAACTCTGAATTTTTTGCTATCAATTGAAGAGCCTCATTAACTAAATCTTCCTCGCGGCTTAGCTGACTATTTTTGATAATCTTGTCAAGTGCGTTTCCGCTGATTAACTCACGAATTCCATCTTCTCCACCCGAAGATACATCTTCGAGCTTGACTTTTTTGGCAGTATCCGGAAAATCTTCTTCCAATTGTTTTTTTACAATTTCTTTCCAGAAAAGAGGACTTCCAAGAATTATTACTTCAACTTTTTTGTCGTTGAATTTGTCATTAATTTCTCTGGTGACTCTTTGAATATCTTTGTAGCCTTGATTTTTTTGCTCCTCGTACCGCTTTTTTGATAGACGAAGAGAAATGCCTCCGAGTTTTGTGTAGCCCGCAGCAGTGATGTGCGCGAAGTTGGCCTGCTCGTCGTCTAAGACGCAAACGAGTGCTTTTGGGGCTTTTGATGCTGCTTCAGCATCCTTTACCATTTGAATTTGATATTGTTTCCATTTGCCTTTTTCCACTTCCAATTCAGTTCCAAGTCCTGCTTCGATTGAGTGTGCAGAGTGCATGGCAATACCTTCAATTTCGCTTTCAACTGTGCCATGAACTCTCAGAAACCGGTCAAAATCAAGTTTTGTGACCTTAATTGTAATTTTGAAGCTCTTTTTTACAGATTTTTGCCTTCCAGTAGCTTCACCTAACTTGATTTTTCTATAAGTTAATCCGCGGACTGCGTCTCCCGGCTCAATAATTTGCTTTAGAAATAATAGATCATCAAGGCTGTCTATTCTGAGGTTCAGACGGTTGTTTTTGAGGTCTAGTCGCTGGACTATCATACGTTTTTGAACAAAAACTATATATTAAAAGCTTGTTAGTGTTTATCATGTCTATAGGCCGAAAAGGGAAGTCGGAAGTAAGCCCTACGGGTGCCGTAGTTTTGCTAGTTTTGCTCGCAGGATTTTTGCTATTTATCCTATCTCTTCCTCAAGGGGATCGAGATGATTTACTGAATCAATTAGAATCTGTTACTGTAGAAGTTCTTTTCGAAGAAGTTCCAGGAGACGTTCAGTCGGAAACAGGTTCTAGTAGCACAACGCGCTATGACCTCACAAATTTCAAATTAGATTCAGAAATGAGTTCAAGAGATTCAGTATTAGATAGCAGTTTAGAACTATCTTCGACAGTTTTTAATGATGATGCTGCAACTTATTCTTTTGTGCCAGTTTGGAATTCAAATACCATTGGAATGAGTTTTAATGCATTTGTTCAGAATTATGCAGGCAACGGAAAAATTGCTGTTTTGCTAAATGGAGCTCAAATATATTCGGGAACTCCTGTTGTTGGGAATGTGCTTAAAGTTCCACTTCCAGTTTCAGGAATGTTTCAAGGAACTAATACTTTGGAAATAGTACTAGATAAACAAGGTGCTAATATTTTCAGTTCTACGAAAATTGGATTAACTGAAGTTCTGCTGAGAACGGACTCTACAGGGAAAGATTTGATGAGCACCTTTAGTTTTGAAGTTGAACGTGGAGAAATAGTTTCAGGAACTTATACCGCAATTGTTAGAAAATCTGGTGCAGCAGTTCCACTTAAAATTGAGTTGAATGAAGAGAATATTTATTCTGAAGTTCCGCTATCAACCATATTAACTGTTCCAATTTCGGCTGGTTTGTTTAGAGTAGGAGATAATTTACTATCATTCAGCATTGGTGAAGGAGTGTCCTACGAAATTCTTTATTCAGATTTGATTGTTAAAACTCGTGCTATTGAAGATGCCAGAGAGTATTTCTTTAGAATTGATAGAGATCAGGCTAGACGAATAATTAATGGCCGAGCAGACTGTCTTCTTGAGATTTCCAAAGACAGCGGAGCGTCTGATGAAGTTGTTGTTGATTTGAATGGATTTGTTAGCACGCACTCCGTTCGCTCTGGAGAAGTTTCGTTTGAGGTTTGCGACAGACTGGTTTATGGAGGGAATACAATTTCATTTGCTTCTGATGAAGAGTTAAGTCTCAGTTCGGCAAGCTTGACTTTGAGTTAAGATGGCAGATAATTCTGGTACAACAACCAATAAAGAGAAATGGATTGAGATTGGGAGTGCGCCGAAGGCTATTTTCAAAGCAGGAATATATGTATTAGTTATTTTCTTCTTTGCGGTTTTAGGTTATAATACTGGAGCCCCATTAATCTGGTTTACTTATGTAGCAAACTTTTTTTGGGATATATTTAATTTGATTGCAAGAACAATTGGTGTTCCTGGAATTTCTCCTTTTTTTCTTGACTTTGCCTATGTTGCGGTAAAGAATGGAACGGGTTTTATTTTGAATGGTCTGTTTGGTTGGTGGCTCGTTCAAAATTTTTATCAAGGCACAAATAAAGTGGCCGGTGCTAAAAAATTAACAAGTAGCCTGTTCAATTTGGTCATAATTTTTCCATTAATTTGGATTTTTCTGAGTTTAATTATTACAACAGTTTACACAGGTTATGTTCCTTTTACAGACACAACAATGAGTCCATCACTTTGTGATTTTCAAAATTCAGCTCAACAAGCTGTTGGCTTGAGTCCGGTGTCTTGTGATATTTCTTCAATAACTGCGTCTATTGAGAGACAAGAAGAAGAAGCAGAATTTACAGCGACGACGGGAACGGGAATTTTAGGAAGGCTGTTTTCTCCAGTTATAGAGTCGACGGGCGTTGGAAAAGTATTCAAATCTCGAGATGTGACGGATGAGAATGTTATTAATGCAGACGCAGGTTCAACTCTAACTGATTTGCGTGCTCCGAAATTAAGTTATACTGCAAATGATAGAGTTGCAGAAGATATTAAGATATTAGCAAATATTGAGGCCAAGAATTTGTTCTTAAATCAACCAGGTAGTTCCAAGATTGAAGTCAAGATTGAGCCAAGCATTTCAGATGCTCAATGTAGTAGTTGTTCAGGATTTAGCTGTTTGGCTGAAGAAGTTAATCTGCCGTTCTATGCTTTTGATCCTCTAGAAGATAATTCTATTGAATTTAATGCGGAAAATATTGAAGGTTGGTGTGATGAAGATGAGCAGGGCGGAAAGTGGACTTGCGGAATTAGTGGAATTTCTGAAGAAGATAGAATTGCTCCAAACACTTTCAATTTAGGAAGCGGATTCCACCAAGAGATTACTTGCATACATCCTGGACTTTCCTTGAGCGAAGAAGTGTTTGTTGATGGAGATGATGTAAAATATGATGGTCTTGGTAAACCGTTCTATGTTGATGTTGATTTCTCATATGATGGAACCGCCGCAGCAAACAAACAATTGTTTGTGATTGACAAGAATGTTGCTCGTCAGGAAGAAGACCCGCTAACGGCACTGAGCTTACAAGATTACATAATTTCCAATTCTTATAATGATGGAAGAGTAACTTTGGGAATTGGAACTGACACTTTGTATGAGTTTGTTACTCCAACTTATGATGAAGATTTCTCTTCAGATGTACTTGAACTTGCGTTAAGTTTCAAAGTAAATAGATATCCCGGTGGATATAAAGCAGAAGTCAACAAAGTTACTTTATGGGTCCAAGTTTTGGATGAATCTGTGGGATTCGTTTGCGGAAATGAAGGATTACCGAAGAAAGTTGATGGAAAATGGCAAATTGATAATCCTTGCGAAGTCGGCGAGCGAAGCGGAAACTTCCATTATGAAGGAACTGATGAAACTGAAAGCTATCACAAGTTTGTTATGAATGCAGAGAATGCAACTGAGCTTGGTGCCAAGACGGAGTTGAATGTTGGGCAGTTTGCAAATTATGATATTGATATGTTTATTCCTTCAGAAGTGCTGGCTGGAGCCAGTTATCAAGGTATTTTAATAGAGGCCGAGGTTGATTACACTTACACTACTCGAGACGATATATTAGTTAGAGTGACGCACGATGAATTTATTTCAGACGGAGCATCAGACATTGAACAGAACATATAAAAATGAGGGAGGGCTTCATAGATTATGAAGAAACTTCATGTAATCATGCTTATTCTAGTAGTATTTCTGAGTGGATGTACTGCTGATGAGTCTATTGAGGTTCCAGTAGCTTCTAATTATGTTGGATTGGTTACAAGCGTTTATGCAGATTCTTTACCAAGTTCATTATATGAAGGAGATGCAATTTATTTGCAGTTACAGGTTGAAAATCAAGGAGATCATGATGTTGCTACAAGTGAGTATTATCTGAACATAAAAGGAATTAATCCTGGAGCTTTTGAGGGTTTGGATGAGACCGATCTAACCAAAACTTCTAGCACGAATTTAGCGTCATTAGGTGCTTTTGGTAATGACACAATTGTTCGAGGTCAAGAAATATTTACTCTTGGTGAATCATTTACTTATTGTAATGATATTGATAATGACTTACCTTTGAATCTTCATGCTAAATCTTGTTATGATTACGGAACAACTTCAGAAATATCTGCGTGCTTTATTGAATCAACCGCAAGTATTGATGGAGAAATTTGTACGGTTTCAGAATTTAAGCCAGTAACAAACAGTATTGCGCCGATAGTGATTACTGAAATTGCAGAGAGCGTTGCAGGAGCATCAGATGTTCGATTTAGAGTAAAAGTTGAGAACCTTGGAGACGGAACAGTATTTGACAAATATGCTTTGGGAACTGAGACAGATACTATTGTTGGTTGCGATAATTTGGTTCGAGGAACAAGCAACCTGGTGTATATTGAGAAAATAACTTTGGATGGAATACCTATGAATTTGAGATATGAAGGAGGTGTTGAAACTACTTCAGATGGAAGAAACAGATTTAGACTTGATTCAACGGGCGCGGGAAGATTCTCTTTTGTGACTGGAACAACAGGTCTTGAATTTGTTGGTAATGTTGAGATTGAGTTAAGTTATGGTTACACTGAGACAGACGTCTTTAGCTCAACAATCAAAGCACTTCCAGACTTTAGCCCGACGTGTAGTGTTGCCTAAAAATGAACATTCGAAAAGCAATTATTGTGGTTTTGTTAATATTTGTTAGCGGATGCGTTCATGGAGCGCAAACTACTTCTAGCGGAGATATTGGAAGCGGACTGATTGGCACAAATAACGGAATCATTTTTGAAATGTCAGAAATTCCACCAGCGATCAGTTCAGGTCAAGCATTTGGTTTAGAAGTTTCAGCGACAAATGCTGGTTCATATTCTGTAAATCCAGGAGACGTCAGAGTTTCATTAAGCAATTCAAAATCCTTCAATTTTTTATTGAATGAAGATTTTCAGCAAGTGATAGTTGGGGAAAACGGTTTAACTAATAATAATGTTTTGCTTAAGTCTTTGGACGCAGATGTTCTTGGAGATTCAGCAATTTTCTTGTTTGATGATTTGTCTTACAAAACTAAACCTACTCAAGATATTCAAGTTCCGCTTACAATTGATACTTGTTATTATTATTCCTCTGTTGCGTCCGTAAATATTTGTGTTGCAAAAGATACGTCAAGCGAAATTTGCAGTTCAAACGAAGCTAAGTCTGTTGTAAATCACGGAGCTCCAATAAAGGTTTCAGGATTTGAACAAATAAGTAGTTTGGGCAACAAAGAAGTAATTACATCAAATATTCGGATCGATGTTGATGCTGTTGGAGATGGCAAATTTGAATCTTATTCCACTCCAAAGCCAACATTGGATTGTACTGCTCCAGCAAGCGATATTATTCTTAACTCAGTAAGATTGAAATCTATTCAAGTTGGAAGTCAAGCAATAATTGAAGGAGATGATATTGACAGCGTTTGCGAAGTTTCTCAAGATGGCGGAATTATTAATTTGGATGCTGATGGAAAAGGTTCAATCGTTTGTAATGGTGTTAGACTTTATGGACAATATACAGAATCAATTGGTGATTTTGAAGAAAGAATGGTAATTACTTTGGATTATTTGAATTCAGACAGCATTACTGGAAATTTGAAGGTTCTATCAAATTAGAAAGCTTATAACTTTTGTTTGAGCAAGTAGTTTATGTATTCGCTGGAAAATCTTCCGAACTGTACTTTGTGTAATGAGCTTGCTTTGACTAGAGCACAAGTGGTTGTTGGAGATGGATTCACAAATAATCCAAAAATTGTTTTTGTTGGCGAGGCGCCCGGGTCAAATGAAGATATTCAAGGCAAACCGTTTGTTGGCAAATCTGGACAGATTTTGCGCAAGACTTTGGAAGCTCTTGGATTTTCAGAAAAAGATTACTATATTACAAATGTTGTAAAGTGCCGACCTCCAGGTAATCGCGACCCAAAGTTTGAAGAAGCTAAAAATTGTTTCCCCTATTTACAAATGCAATTAGAGAAATTTAAGCCTAGAATTATTTGCTCTCTTGGAGCTCATGCGACAAAGTACTTGATTTCCAATGGTGATTTTGAAAATGTAAACAAAAAAACAATTTCTGAAAACCGAGGCAAGATAGTTGACATTAAACTTGGTAGTAAGTCTTACAAATTAATGCCTTGTTATCATCCTGCTGCAACAATTTATAATCAAAAATTAAGAGACACCTTTGTTGGAGATTTGAAAAAACTCAAAGAAATTGCTTATCCAATATAACTCATGTCTCCAGATTTTCCAGACATTCGTTTTACTGTTTTTGTAAGAACTTTGTTTCCTTTTTCCCGCTCCTTTTCTTCTTGAATAATTTCTTCATCCAATTCCTTTAGATCAAGATCTAAATCAAGCAATTCTTTCAAAACTTTAAGCAGAGATTTTGCTTCTTTTAATCCTATGTGGAATTGATGTCCAAAAGTTTCAACAATTAGTCCAACACCTTCAATGTCATTTAATTTTCCAATTCCAAGAAGTAATCCGGTTGCACCGACAATTGCGTCAGCTTTTGTTTTGTTAAAAATAATATTCTTACTTTTTTCACCAAAATCTGTTTTTATTTCTTTAGAAGTTGCAGCTCCGTAGACTTTCGGATTTTTAGGTTCTGACATTGTTCCAATTCCGCCGAGAGTTATCATTTTTTTACAACCCAATTCTTTAACTTTCTCAACAATTAAATTACTAAATTGATAACTTGCTTCTTCATCAACCGGTTGTACGTCTCCAGCAAGCAGAAGCAAATCTTGATTATTGACCTTTGCTGCAAATATTTTAACTGCAGGCATTTCAACTAAATTACTATCATTTACAAAAACAGAATGTGGAAAACTTGTTGAATATATTTCACAAATTGGTGTTGGTTCGAATTTGTCAATCAGAAAATCCACGGCAATCTTACCAACATTTCCCACTCCAGGAAGACCTTCGATTAGGATTGGATTTTTCAATTTTGGCGAGTTCAAAGTCTTTACTAAGTAACGCTCCATTATTTTATCTCCACAGACTCAATTGTTCCCTTGGCCTTATTTAATTGTTTAGATAAAGAATCGAATAACTCTTCAACAATTTTACTTGCACCTTTTTGATCCGGATGCTTAAATTCAAAACGATAAATTGGAGCTCCAATATATTTCACTGTAAGTTCTCCATCCTTCTCTTCGACAAATTTGATTGCATCTTTGACAGTCTTTTTAACAATTTCAAGACCGTTTGAAGCCTTAGATTCCAGAGTAACTTTGAATTTCAGATTAGCAGTTTTTACCTTAATTCTTCCTTGTACAACTGAAAGCAAACTTTCTCTGAGCTTTTTGTCAAGCTTTAACTCATTCAGTAAGGAATTATCAGAGATAACTTCTGAAAAGAAGGGAAATATTAATCCATATTTGTCCAATAAAGGTTTTCCAATTTTTTTGAATGCTTTTTCATAATCTAAATCTGCTTGTTTTGCCACGAAGCTAATTATTTCATCAGCAATTTTTTCATTTTTCCATTCTTCTTCTTTAGTTCGCTCTTGAGATACGCCCACTTTACGAATAGATAAGTCAATACCTGTTGAATCAGATTTTATTACTTTACCAACAATTTTTCTGCCGATTTTGAAGAAAACTTTAAGCGTTCTAACTTGCTTTCGATGCATTTCTGAGGTGTTTAGAACTGCCTTTAAATCCCTGTATTCATCGAGAGTTAATTCAACTCTGTGCGGTGATACACTAATTACTGTCGCTATTACAAAATCTCCAACTTCAGGTAGTCCGTCTTTCAAATACATGAGTGTGATTACAGTTCCTTAATTACTTTAGCAATTAATTTGGCTTTACCACCTGTTGACTTTGCTAGAATTTCTTTGCAAACTGAGCAATTTACATTGCCAGCTGCTTTTTCGAAGATAATTTGCTCATTCTTACATTTAGAACATTTAACCTTCAGGAACTTTGATTTGGTTACTTTTAAGTTTGCCATTATACTTGAGTTGCCTTCTTCAGTCTATTGAAAGACCGTGGTTGAGACTTACCACATTTTTCGCAAGTTAATAGGAATGTCGGCTTTGTAGTTTGTTTGTGTTTAGTAGCAGCTTTAGCTCTTGGCATTCCGCCATATCCTGCCATAATTTTGAAAACTCTTCGAGCTCCTTTATTCAGTGCGTTTTTCTTTGTCTTCGGACGTGGTTTGTTTTTCATCAGTTTCATTGAGTGTTCCTGATGTTTTCTGCAATCCTTCGCAGGACAATATGTTCGAACTGTTTTTGGAAATTTCATTGTTTTGTATAACTTCTGAAGTGTTTATAACTTCTTCGGTATCGCTGCTTTCCGGTGCTACGAATGTTATTTCATCAGTGATTTCAGCAGGTTCGTTGGCTGGTTTTTGCGCATCTAGAATTTCAATTACTTCATCAGGAAGTTTAACTTTTTGACCGGCAGTAAAGGGTCCATATTTTTCCATATTTGGGCCGTAGAATTCAGGAGTATTGTTTGTTACTGTATAATCTTTCATAGCTACGGATTTATTTTTTTCCACTTGTGTAGCTATGGCCTTTTTGAGTTCTTTTTTAGCAGTTGCTCTTCCTTCTTTGAAGTGTTTTTTTACATCAATGTCTTCTCGAAGTTTCAAAGGCTGCATTATCTGATTTGGATAATTACCGTCGTTGTCAATTGTTGCTGTAAACCCTTTCCTAAATCTTTTTAGAACAAATATTAACTGGTCATACAATTCTTCTTCAACTTCAAGCATATTACTTGTGTCTCTAATTGAATTTTCAACTCTGCTGTTGAACACTGCGCGATTGATTAATTTCCGTTCCCGTTTTTCAAGCAAATCTTTAATGACTCTGCTCGCGTTACCTATTTCAATTTGAACTTTGGCTCTATTGTGTGTGGCAAATAAGTTTGTGGATTGGTTTTGACCTTGTGTTGCCTTCTCCTTTTCTTTGAAATACTCTTTAATTTTTCTAAGGTCTTCTTTTGTCAGTTCTTGCAAGTCTGAGGAGAATTTTTCATTTCTAGAAATTTCATATATGTCCTCATAATTAAATGTCTCAACCATCAATTAAATTTTGGGTTCAGATTTAAGTATATTGTTATGATTGAGTGGAAGATTTCTTTTTCTTTGGTTTTTCAACTTTTACACTTACATAAGTCAGCGGATTCTTAATTCTCTTGCAAGTTGAATCTGGAAAACATACGCCGATTCCAATGTAATGTTCTTTGCAGTTTGGAGGAGGTACGGTTTTAGCTTGACGTCTGTGCCAAATTAATTGACTTCTTATGTAGCCTCTTTTTAGCGGCGGAGAATTTTTCTTGTTCCATTCATATATTTCATTTTCAAGTTCCGTCCAATCCATGTCAAAATTTTTGTAAAAGTTTATTAGTGCGAGCAAAGCTCGTTTTCGCCCATCTTCAAGTCCGTTATGAATCCGTTTCATACAAGGAGGAAACAAATCTTTATTCATCTTCAATTTTACACGCTCAAATGAACGCTTGAAAGTTCGAGTTTCCTGCTCTTCAATTTCTTCCACACTAATTCCTGCAAAAAGTTTTTTTGCTTCCCCAACCTCGGCTTGAGCTCTCTTGAAAAAAGGTTTAGTATCTTTTATGTTATCCAATTTTGCAAAGTCTTTTTTGAAACTTGAAAGATCTTCAGGTTCAATCACAACTGATGCAAGTCCAGATTTTTCGTGCAGACTGTAAGGACTTCTGATTAAGTGTCTCGGACTCGCCATTGCTAAATCAATATCCATTAATTTTAGATAATCAACTTTACCATCAACAGTAATTTCTTCTCTAGCCTTTCCCGTTTTTTTCAAAAGTGCGTTAAAATCTTTTTCATAATATTGCGGGTTTGAATTGTTTAAATATTCGTTCAATTCATTTTTCAATTTTGTCAAGAATCTTTCAAGCAAAATTGGAAAAGATTTTCGAACTATATATTTCCCCCTAAGAATTTTTTCTGGAAATGCTTCATGCGGTACCGAAATATGCCATCCTTTGTTTCCCGAAAATTTTAATCCAATTGAATTGACTTCATGACTTTTTAGATATTCAATTATCAGTTGTGCTGTCTTTACTGAATAGTCAAACCAAGGGCAATCAATGTCAATTATTAAATCCCAACCCTCTCGTAATTCGTTAAGCTGACCTTCTGTGGTTTCTGAAGAAAGTTTAAGAGGATCTGAAAAATTTTCCACGGAAATGTGGAATGAAGTTGTACCTCTTCTGGCGAATTCTTTTACATCGGCAGGAAATTGTAATATTTGCGGACGTTTTCCGAAACCACCTTTGTTAAGCAAAATTGCGACTTCCTTATTTTCAGCAGACTGAGATATTGCTAACGCGATTTCAGGTCGAGAATACCATCTGATAACGTCAGATTGTTTCATAGAATTTTCTACGAGTGAAAGGTTATTAATTCTTCTTTAGTGAATAGGTAGTAAATTCATTTCCACCAACTCGTTTTTCTGGAGGAATTAGTTTGAGTTCAAGAAGATTGTAGACTGATTTTTCTGTTTTTGTTGGAATTTGCTTGTTTGTTTCTCTGTCAAAGACGCCCCATTCTGAAAGTTTGTAACCTTTCTTGATTGCTATTTTTCTGAGCATAATGTTATGTTCAATGCTTCCAGTGAAATATTGAGCTGCCGCACCATAAGATTCTGGCGGAACGACTCTGAGATCAATTTGTAGAAAGCCATCAAAAAGGATTGAGCTTTTTGTTTCTCCCTTTACAAGAGTTCTTACTGATTCAGGCATTTTTGTGAAGAAATTCATAACTTGTTTTGGTTTTGTTGAGGAAACTAAGATGTCAATATCTCCAATTGTTGATTTTTTTCTCCTTAGTGAGCCCATATAATTCACTTTTTGAACTTCCTTTAGTTTTTTCAGGCGAGAAACAATTTTAGTCGCAATTGGAAGTGCCTCAGTTCTCGGAATTCTATTTTGAAATTTCTTTTTCCGTTCAATGTTACTGAGAATTTCTTTTTCTGATTTTTTCCCGAAACCTTCAAGCGCTTGAATTTTTCCGTTCTTTGCTGCAGATTTTAATTTGGCCAAAGAATTTATTCCGAGTTCTTGGTAAAGTCGCTTTACCTTTTTTGGACCCATTCCAGGAATTTGTAGAATGTCAAGAACTCCTTTCGAAACTTCTTTTGTCAAGCTGTTGAACTTGTCAGATTTTCCTTTATATTTGAGCATGTATTCAATATTCTCAGAAATGGTTTTTCCGACTCCGTCAATATCTCTCAGCGCTTTAATTCCTTCGAGTTTGTATAATTCCGCTAAGTCTTGAGATTCATCTTCAACAGAACGTGCTGCTCTTCGGTATGCTATTGGTTCATAACGAACATCCATAATTTCCAATAAGTCGGCAATTTGATACAATTTCTCCGCCACTTTCTTATTGGTGACCATGTAATTGTATTGTGTTGGGAGTTAATTAAAGTTACCCCAAGGCTTTTAAACCAAGAATTTGACGGAAAAGTATGAAACGAGTTGATTATCCCCACGTTCGGGAATGATTTTTCTAGCTCGAGTTCTAGTAAGTTTTTTAAACGGAACAAATTAGACATAGATAGTGGAGAAGGTGGGGTAGCTTGGTTATCCTCTCTGCCTGTGGCGCGGAGGACCCGTGTTCAAATCACGGCCTTCTCCCTTTTACTAAGTTTTAATAAGTTTGGAGGTATCTATTGATTATGCAAACTCCTAAAGGTACTAGAGATTATTTTGGTTCTGATGCTAAGAAATTTAGTACAATTATTTCATCTTTCAAGAATGCGTTTCAAGTTTTTGGCTTTGATAAAGTAAATACTCCTACTTTTGAGTACTCCAAACTTTTGAAAGGTAAATATGGTGAGGATGAAAAGCTAATTTATGAATTTAAAGATCGAGCAGGAAGAGGTTTGGCTCTGAGATATGATTTAACTGTTCCTCTTGCGCGACTTGCTGGAAGCAATCAATTTCCTTTGCCAGCTAAATTCTACAATATTGGTAAGGTATTTAGATATGATAATCCTCAAAAAGGACGGAAGCGAGAATTTGTTCAGGCAGATATAGATGTTCTAGGTTCTAAGTCTGCTCTTTGCGATGCTGAACTAATTGCATGTATGAGCTATGGATTTTATGGTGTGGGAATTAAACCAATTTTTAGAGTTAATAATCGAACAGTTATGAATCAAATCTTTTCAGAGTTGGGTTATCGAGAAAAAGACTTTGTTACAATCTTACGAGCAATCGATAAGCTTGACAAAATTGGTGTTACTGGAGTTAAGCGAGAACTTGAAAGAAAAGGATTGAAAAATGTTTCAAAACTTCTGAAGCTGATTAGATTCCGAGGTTCTTTAACTTCTTTGAAGAGTGCCTTGAAAGGAATGAATGTTGATTTGAGTCAGTTTGAAAGTTTAAGCTCAGACATAAGAATTTTACAGCTGAATCCAACGCGGGTTGAGTTCGATTTAAGTCTTGCTCGTGGTCTTGACTATTATACGGGAAATGTTTATGAGATTGACATTGGAAAAGGAATGAGTGTCGGAGGAGGAGGGCGTTATGATTCTTTGGTTCAAAATCTTACTGGAAAAGATTTGACAGGTGTAGGAATATCTGTTGGAATTACTCGTTTGTTTGATTTGGTGTCTGACAAAATTAGAGTCAGTGATTCAAAAGTCTCGGTTGTCGGAATTAACACAAATCCGCTTGCAGTAGTTAGTACTTTGAGGCAGAACGGAGTTTCCACAAATTATGATTTAAATGCCCGGAATCTACGAAGTGCGATGAATTACGCAAACAAAACCGGTTCAGCTTATGCAATTTTTGTCGGAGAACGAGAATTAAAATCAAAACGCTTTGTTCTTAGGAATATGTCCAATGGTAAAGAAGAGAAATTAACTATTAATCAAATAATCTCAAAGCTTAAATAAAATCTTTGACAGGTATGTTCATGGTTAAAACTAAGAAACCTCGAAGACTGCTTCAAGCTAGACTTCCTGGAAAACAACCTTACACTCACAAAAAAGTTGGCAGAGCTGGAACTGTTGCCTCAATTAATACAATCTTTGATATTGATGAGATAATTAATGCTTTGAAATTTTGGGTTGATCGTAATGCTTATGTAGGATTTACTGTTGAAAATTTTACTGAAGAGATTCGGAAAGATGGAAAATATTATTATTCAGGAAAGATTACTTTCAAGCGTAACAGAGATTTTTATTTAAGGCAGAAATTTGAAGTAAATTTTAAAATCAAAGGTGCAGAGAAAGTTCAAGTTGAAGGACCAAATGGAGAGATTAGGAATTTGATGAAAGGGTTGATTGGATTTGAAACTAACACGGGGCTAGATTTGGATTATGAAGATGTGTTCAAAGGTTCAAAAGGATTTTGGAGAGTTATACACCATATTTTCTTTGAGTATATTTATTATCGAACTTATGAAAATTATAAGTATGAGCACGGCGTGGACACAGGAAAGATTCACTCATTACTAAAAAATCAAGTTGATTCATTCAAAAAATATAAGGAAAGTTAAAGCCACTTTCTTCTTTTGAAATATAGAAAAGTTAAGAATACTGAACCTGCCATCAATCCCAGAGAGAATAAATATCCATATTCCCAATATAATTCAGGCATGTTCCAAGGTCCAGCATCAATTTTAAAGTTCATACCATAAATGCTTGCAATTAAAGTAGGCAATAGAATGAATGAACCAATAATTGTTACTCGTTTCATAATGTGATTGATTTGATTGGATATCTTTGAATTGTAAATTTCAATTGCATTGCTTATGATCTCTCTGTATATTTTTATGCTATCACTCACTTGAATTAAATCCGTATGAATTTCAGTCATCTCAAATTTTTCAAGTTTGTTTAGATTAAATGCTTCAGGATGTAATGCTAAATGAGAAATAACTTCTCTATTCCCAGTTATGGCTTTGTTCAAATATATCAATTTTTTTCTTATTTTAAAGAAATCTTTAATTAAGTCCTTTGAGCTGTTTTTGTGAATTCGTTCTTCAACTTTATCGATTTCTTCTTCAATTTCTTCAGCTCTTTTGTAGAAGACTTCGTTGAGTTCTTCAAGCAATCGAATAAATATTGTGTGTTCTGAATTTGGAAGCGCGTCTGAGCTGTTGACAATGTTTGTAACCATTTTGCAAGTCTTTTCGTGAATGCTGATTAGAGTTTTACCTTTTAAGAACAACCCAATTGTAAGCATTTCGTCAGACTTTGTGGCTGGAATGTTCATCAGAACCATATTGTATCCATCCCGAGTCGCTATTCTGGAACGCTGACCGCGATCAATAGCTAGTTTGTAGTCATTTCGACTGATTCCAAATTCTGAAACTTTTTTGAATTCTTCCGGAGTTGCATTGTCTATATGAATCCAGCGAGGCTTAGTTTTTGTTTTATCTGTTCCGCGAACCAGTTTTCCATTTTTGAGTCCGAAGGTCTTTAGCATCACTTTGATTTGTCAAGTATATTATAAAATATTAAGTTATAATTGAGTAGTAGTGACTAATTGAGGTAGATTCCCGGTTTGCCGAATTTCGCCTTTGAAGCTTTGTTATCTGGATCAATTCTGTTTTTATCATTTGAGGCAAAGATTTGTACGTTTGTGTTGAAAATACTAGTAAGGAAATCTTCAGCCTCTTTGTATTTCTTAAGTTCTGGAGGAATTACGTAAATGTAAATGTTTTTGGCAGACTTTTTGTTTGTAATCTGAAGTATTTGATTTATGTCAGACATTGTTTTTTGAATTGTTTTTTCTGACTCTTCAATTTCTTTGTTTATTTTATTCTTGTTGAATTTTGGCCACTTGCTTGTTGACACGAAACCCTTTCCTTTGAATTTTTCCCATAATTCTTCTGCGATATGTGGGATTGCTGGAGAAACAGAAATTACCCAATCCTTTGCAATTTTTTCTACTCCGTCAAGATTTCCATTGTTTCGTTTTATGAAGTATTGAACATCATTCATCATATCGTAAAACATTGACTGGAAATAATGTCGCGGATTATCATTTTCTAAACTTGTTTGAGCTTTTTCTAAGTTTGTGTGGAAGCGAGACTCCAACCAATTTGTGTCAACTTTCTTTGCTTTATTTTTCGAAACCTTATTCATCAATTCATAGAATTGATTAAGTTTTGACCTAAGTGCTTGTACATCTTGTTCTCTCCAGTCTAATAGAGAAGATAGATCTGCTGCGTAAACGCAGTATGCTCTGAATAGATCTACAAAATATTTGTCTTGTAATTGAGCAACAGGAATTACGTTTCCTAAAGATTTTGACATTTTTTTCCCATCTCGAATTAACATATCATTAAGAGTAATTTTTCTTGGAACTTTCTTTGCTCCAAAGATTGCTTCGTGGTTGAATATCATCATAGTTAGATGATTTGAAATATGCGCAATTGCAGTATGTCTTTGATCAAGAGGATACCAGTATTCAAATTCAGATTTCATAGAATCCAGAAGTTTTGCTGAAATTCCAGTGTTCTTTGAAACGCTTCTGACTGTTCCCTTTCCTAGGAAAATGTAGTCCCAGAAATCAAGAGTTAGTTGAGTTGGTTTGATTTTATTTTTTCTAATAGTATTGATTACTGTGTAGAGGGCCATGTAAATTGTTGAATCTGAAAGACTTTCAATTATCCATTGTTTGTCAAAAGGTAATTGTGTTCCAAGACCTCGTTTTCTTGCGACCGGCTTTTTGTCAAGCCATTCAATCGTGTTGTCAAAAAGTTTTCGATAATGTTCAGGAACGATTTCAATTTTTTTGAATGCGTCTCTTGTCCTGTTTTTCCATTTTTCGTTCCCATAATGAAGGAACCATTGTCCTGAAAGCACTGCAACACTTACTTTACTTTTTGATCGAGTGACTGCTTTTCTACTCGTTTCGTAGAATGTGAAACCGTTGTCGTCAGCGAGTAATCTTTCAATTATTATTGGTTTTGCTTCAGAGACTTTCATTCCAGAAAAATCCATACAATTTTCATTCATTACTCCTTTGTGGAATTCTGCGGCGTAAATTTCTTTTGTTATATGGTTTATTGATTCCAATTCTGTTTGTTCTTGAATGTCATTTTTTTCTGAGAGTTCCTTTGCAGGAGTGTTTGTGTATCCCTCCATTTTTATAATTGGAATTGGCTTAATCGATTTGTACAAACCTGCCCGTTGTAAATCTCTCAAACCTAAAAAGTCAAAAGGTGCTGATGCTGGAACACTATAAACTACTCCAGTACCTACCCCCTCATCAACAAAATGGGCCGGTAAAATTGAGACTTTTTTGCCAGTTATTGGTGCGATGACTTCTTGATCAATTATATCATCAACATCAACTTTAGTGATTGTGTCTATCGTTAATTTCTGATATTTTAGTTTTTCAGCAGCTTCTTTGCTTACAATCCATTCTTCATTCCCAACTTTTAGATTTACGTAATTCTCTTTAGGGTTTATCCATAAATTCGTTAGACCAAATAGCGTTTCTGGACGAAGTGTTGCTGCAACAATGTATTTGTGTTGTTCATTTTTGAATCTGAATTTTATTGTGGTAAATTCGCTAATTTCGACAGGATCAGTGTCTCCATCTTTGATATCATCTTCACCAACCGCATTTTGATCTTCCACAGAATATAAAAGTGGGAAATCTCCTTGAGTTAGATAATGTTTTTCATTAAGATGATTGAATTGCCATTCAATGAATTTGTTGTAATCTTTGTCAGTAGTGGTAAATTGCCTACTGAAATCCATGGCGTATCCAGCAAACTTGAAATCATTGAGCAGGGTTTTTGAGAAATACTTCATTACATTTTCTGGTTCTTCAAAACTTTTCAAAATCTTGCTGATTTTCGTTCTATCTTTTTCGTGATATCCAATATAATGTTTGTATAGCTCCAAAGTTTTAGGATCTTTATTTTTTATTTGCTGAGCAACTGCAAGAACCGGTGTTCCAGTCACATGCCAAGCCATTGGAAATAGAACATTATATCCTTGTAATCTTCTAAATCTTGCAAAAGTGTCAGAAACTGTGTAAGTTCTTCCGTGACCTATATGTAATGGCGCATTCGCATAAGGATATGGAACGGTAATAAAATATTTCTTTTTACTTTTATCAGGTTTTGCATCAAATATTTTTTCATTGTACCATCGTCGCTGCCACTTCTTTTCAATCTTTACGAAATCGACCATGGTTTGGTGAGAAGTCTAATATTTTTAAGAGTTGGGTTACGGATCCGAAGGGATTTGAACCCTCGACCTACAGCTTAGAAGGCTGCCGCTCTATCCAGACTGAGCTACGGATCCTCTGATTAAGTGGTGTTTTATTGCTTTTATATGTCTTTCGTACAATGTTATAATTAGAGAAATAGGTGATTTTCTAGATTATAGAAGGTCATTTCATTAGGTTTAAAAGTATTACTAACTAGTAGAGAATTACATAGTGTCATGACTATGTAGTGTACACAAAATGGTAAACATGAAAAAAATGATATCAGTTGCCCTTATGGTGCTGATTGGACTAACTTCTTTGTCAGTAGCTTTTGCTGCGACAAGTACTAATGGCGACTTTACTGCTGTTGAAGATACAAATGCATTAACTATTGCTCACGGTCAATCTGTGAGCGGAACTATAACTCTAACTAATAATATTGGTACGGGTGCTGCTATGATTTATGATCTTAGTCTAACGGGACTACCTGCTTGGATGACAGTTACTTTTTATGAGAGCGGAAGTCTAATTACTCAGACAAGTTCAGTTGCTGATGGAGCATCTTTAACAATTACTTATACTGCAAGTGTTACAGCAAATACTGCTGCAACTACAACACCTCAAGCATTCAACATTGTGGCTAGTGAAAATGGAGCAGCTACAGCAAACACTGCTACAATCGCAATGACTGCTGAGGTTCCAAGCGATCCTTCACGAGTTATCACTCAAGATACAGTTGTATCAACTGTTGCTCGAGAAAGCTCAGTAGAAATTACTGTTGAAGTTGATAACACAGGAAATGAAAACGTTGTTGTTTCTCAAACTCTCGGAAGTTTGGCAAACGCAGCAACTGATAACACTTATTTGGATATTGGAGCTTTGACTTTGAATTGGAATGATGGAAGAACTCTTTCAACCACTGGAGCAACTGTAGCTCCTGAAACTGGTGGATCAAATACAATTATTCCAGGAAGCTCTCAAAATTTCGTAATTACTATACCTACTGTAGCAACAGATAGATATGGAGTGTACACCGGAACTTTGAGTCTTATGGATAATTCAAATCCAGCAATTTCAAAAGATACATCTGCTTTGACAATTAATCTTGTTGATGTAAACAACGAAGCAGGATTAAAGATTAATGATGGTCCGAAGGATGGCGAATTCAATGACGTATCTGCGGATGATTCAAGAACTTATCCTGGAGACAATATTGAAATAATCGATGTAACAATTGATAACGAAGTTGGTAAAGATTTAGAAAATGTATTCGTTACAATTTCTGTTTACAGTCAAGTCGATGGAGATAAAATAATTAATGAATTCGAATCAGATTATTCAGATATTGATGACAATAGAGATGATCAATTTGATTACGCATTCCAATTACCTTTTGATATTATTGAAGGAACATATGTAATTGAATATGTTGTAGAGGCTGAAGATGTAGATGGAAATTTATCAACTGCGATGGCTTATGACACATTTACAGTTGAACAAGATAGTGATCACTTGGCTGTAGAATCAATTACAATTGGAGAATACTGTGCGGGTGAAACTGCAGAATTTGAAGTAAAGATTGCAAATATCGGAACAACACGAATGGATGATACTGATGATATTCAAGTTAAAATGACAATTGGAAATTTCAATTTTGATGAAATAATTAGATGGACTGAGGACTTCAGGTCCGGAGATTCAGAATTATTTACATTTAATGTAGATATTCCAACAGACGCAACAAGTCCAAACCTTATAGAAGTTGCTGTATTCCATGATCGGGATACAGATTCCGGAGATGACGGTGCAACAAGCGCTCAAACATATACTTTGTCAACAGAGAATTGTGCTGAAGCTGAAGGTGCTGACGTACATGGAATAATTACTGGAACATCTGTTGCAGATGGAGCGGTTGGAACTCCGGCACGATATGATCTGACAATCATGAACACTGGTTCAAGTCTGGCAGAATATGATTTGGAAGTTTCAGGAATATCTGGATGGGGAACATCACAAGTTGAACCTGCAGGAACAATTACTGTTGGCGCAGGAGAAACAGCAACTGTGTATGTTTACTTAACTCCAAACGATAACGCGGCTGAAAGCAATGCTGCGGTAATAACTTTGAAATCTGGAGCAAACGTAATTCAGACAAAAACAGTAACAATGAATGTTGCTGGAGCTTCAATTTCAACATATACAAATGCTTTACTCGGTTCAAGTATTGTTGACTTGGGCGCAGACCAACAAGGTTTGATTACTCTGTTGTCTCTGGCCACAATCTTGTTTGTAACTGTGGGAACACTTTACACAGCTACACAACCAACAAGAAGTTCAGCAAAGAAAAAGAAGAAGCGAGCAACAAAAAAGGAGCGTAGATAAACTCGCTCCCTCATACTCTCACCTGAGGTACCTCAGGAGGTGAAAAACAAAATGAACAAAATAACAAAAAATTTGATTAGTTTGCTTTTGGTAACATTAGCATTACTAGCACCAGTAAGTGCAGCAACTCCTGCATTGGAAATTAGTCATACTAACTCTAATGGAGACAGTGCAACAGCACGACTTGTAACCTCTAATCTGGTGATGACACAAGGAGGAGTTCTAAGCATCCCTGTTGATGTATTGAATACTCTTTCAACTGACTACACATTAGAAGTTATTGTAACTGGAGACGGAATTGACAACACAAAGTCAGAAACATTGAACATTGAAGCAAATCTAGGTTCTATTTCAGAAACTAGAACTGCAGAATTTGTTCTAGACAGTGTTCTGACAGAAGGACAACACAGTATAAATGTACAATTGAATCTTCACGATATGACTCAACAACAAGCTACTGGGTCACTAGCAATGGATTTAACTGTTAACCCTGAAATTCCAGCACTTCCAATAAACTATGAACCAAACTTGGTTACAGCAAAATTGGATAAAAGTGACTTGAATCCTGGTGATAACGTAGAAATTGAAATTGATCTTGAAAATGGTTTAACTGATTACGATGATGTAACTGTTGAAGCTAAAATTGTTGATTCAAACAATGAAAGAGTTGGAGATAAAGTTGAAGTAGATGTCGGTCACTTAGAAGCTGAATTCGACAAAACTGTAACTATGTCTATAGCACTTCCATCTGATTTGGACACTGGAGCATACGCAGTTGAAATTATTGTAACTGGAGACGTTGAAACTAGTTCAACTGTTCAATTAATGAACACACAACTAGACGCAGCAACTCTAAACTTCGATGTTGAAAGACACGAACACAGTTTGACTATTGAATCAGTTACACATAATCCAAATGCACAAGCAGGTGACACATATAGTGTTGCAGTTAGTGTTATGAATAATGGATTAAACTATGAAGAAGATGTTGTAATTACTGTTTCTATGGCAGGAACAACTCAAACTTCAGCAACTTTCGCAATTGATCAAGACGAAGAAATTGTTCAATACTTTAACTTAGCTATCCCAAGTGATGCACAAAGTTCAGAAGTATTGGCTGTGTTAGTAAATGGAGAAGATTCTTCAGCAAGATACACTGCTGAAGTAAATGTTGGCGCAAGCGCAACTGTAAGCTCTGCTGGATTATCAGCAACTGTTGATTCAGTTTCCAAGACTGTTGGAAGCGAAGGAACAGCATATATGATAACTCTAGTAAACAACGATGATTTAACAAGAACTGTCGGTGTTTCCGTTGGCGGAGTACAAGGTTGGGCAGATGCTACAATTACACCTGCAACTCTAACATTGACTCCAGGGTCAAGTGGAATTGCAAGCGTATACATTAACCCATCAGATAATGCTGAAGGGACAAACGCTTTCACTGTTTATGTAAGTGAAGGAAACCAAGTTGTTTCAAGCGTAGGTCTAACAGCTACTGTTGATGATGCAGTTGATGTAATGAATTGGGCTTTAGCAGCAATTGCTTTGGTTCTAGCAGCATTCGCATACAACCAACGATCTCGTCCAGCAACAAAAGGACGAAGAAGATCAAAGAGAGTCTACTACTAAGTAGACTTTCTTCTTTTCTTTTTTCTTATCTTTAAAATATGCTATTAAATAGCTAAATCTTTTTATATAAAGTTCCGACGGTAGAGCAAGGTAGAACTACCTTAGGATGATAATATGATGAAGAAACTTTTCATGACTCTTGCAGTTTTGGTGCTAGTTATGCAACCAGCTTTTGCGTTTACGCTTTCTTCAGCTGATCAAAGTGTTTCAACATGTCCGAGTAATACTGGATTGTTTGTTGCGCAAGTTGGAAATACTGGAAGTTCTACAGAGATTTACACACTAGGATTATCGGGCGCAGCAAGCGGTTGGGCAAGCGTTGCTCCAGCAGGATTTGCTCTTGGTCCGGGACAATCTCAAGACGTTTATGTTTATGTTACTCCTTCTTCAAATGCACAAGTCGGCAATTATCCTTTAACTTTAACTGTTTCTTCTGGCACGTCAAGCCAGAATTTGGCTTTTGATTATACTGTGGAGTCTTGTCATGATATTTCACTTACGGCTCAAACCAATGAGCTATCCGTTTGTTCAGGAAATTCAGCAAGCTATGTTTTAAATTTGAGAAATGACGGTCAGTGGGAGGATACATTTGACTTAGCAGTCTCTGGAGAAGCAGGAATTTGGTCGAGCTTGAGCCGGAATTCTGTTTCACTTGCGCCAGGAGAGTCCGAACAATTAAGTGTAGTTGTTACACCGCCAAGAAACGAGGTTGGAGTTTATTCGCTAGCAGTATCTGCCACATCTCAGAGTGCTGGAGTCGTGGTTGCTCAATCATTAACAATCGCCTCAAGATCATGCTATGATTTTGACATGGTTGCCTCAGAAAACTATGTCTCATTTTGTGATAATTCTGAAGCGAAAGTTCCAGTAACAATTACTAATTCAGGTTCAGAAAACGATGTTTACAGTTTAGATTTGAATGGGAATAGTTGGTCTGTTCTTGATAGAGATTCAATTAGCGTTCCTGCGGGAGCCAGTGCAGCATTCAATTTAATATTAACTCCAGGATTTGGAGATGTTGGAACAAGTGTTTTCAATATTGAAGCTGAAGCCACTACTGGAGACACATCAGATTCAGTAACAATTAATGCAAATGTCTTAACATGTAGAGATACAAGTTTGGATATTGAGAGTTCAAGTATTGAGCTTTGTCCTGGAACAAGTGAAACTGTTAATGTAATGCTGACAAATGCGGGACAGTTCCAAGAGAGTTATTCTTTGACGGTTGATGGTCCAAGTTGGGTTAATTTGGATAGAAACTCAGTAATTCTTGCTTCAGGCGAATCAGCAACAATGCAATTATCTTTATCACCGCAAACGAATGCGGGTTTGATTTATGAAGATGTTACTGTCAGTGCAAAATCTCAAAATGTAGGAAATACTCAAGACTCTGATTCAATTAGAGTAAATGTTCCAGTAAGAGCGGCTTGTTATAATGTTGACGTCTCGACTGAACACAGGGCTGTCACCGTTGCTTATGGTGAAGGAGCGTTAGTTCCAATTGTTGTTCAAAATATAGGTTCTCAAAGCAATACTTATGAATTTACTGTGTCTGGAGATGGCGCACAATTTGCGCAGATTAATCCTGGAGCAATTGAAGTTGAAGGCAATACTGTTGAAGAAGCTTACTTATATATTTCAGTTCCACGAGATGCAGCAAAAACTTCGTATACGATTGCAGTGGCTGCGCAATCTGGAGATTTAAGAGATTCAACCGCAGTTATTCTGACCGTTTCAGATGAAGAACCTAAATTTATTGGAGCCGTACCAGAAAGTTTGAAAGATGCTGGTTCTGGCGCAGTTTCATCAGTTTGGAGTGGCCTAGTTAGTTTATATTCCGTCACCTCTAATTTTGTTATAAATTATTGGTATATATTTCCAGCACTATTGGCACTGTTGGTTGTGCTTTATGGACTCGGACGAGTTCGTGATTCTGAATCTTGGATGAAAGATTTGGAACTTCTTGAGCAAGAGTTAGAACTTTCTGAAAAGAAAGAGATACCTAAACCTAAGAAGACACAACCATCATTGCTAAAGCGTTTCTCAGATTGGTTAATGGAAGAAGATGAAGTTAAAGTTGTAACTAAATCTAAACCTCCAGTGAAATCTGAAACAAAAGTGAAAAAAGAACCGGGAAGGTTCCAACGTTTCTCAGATTGGTTAATGGAAGAAAACGTACCAAAGGCTAAGCCGAAAGCCAAACCTACCCCTAGACCTAAACCTAAGAAGACACAACCATCACTACTAAAACGATTTTCTGACTGGTTAATGGAAGATGATGAAGTAGTTCAAGTAACTCGTAAACCTGGGAAATCATTATTAGAACAAGCAAAAGAATTTCTTTTTGAAGAAGTTCCAGTTACTGAAGAGAAAGTTAGAAAACCTAAACCAAAGAAAAAGGAAAAAGGACTTTGGCAAAAATTCATTGATTGGTTAGAGGAAGAAGATGAATCTAAACCAAAGCCCAAATCACGTTCAAGATCGACGCCAAAACCAAAAACCAAGAAAGAACCAGGACTATTACAAAAATTCTCAGATTGGTTAATGGAAGAAGATGACAAACCTAAGACTAAACCAAAACCTAAACCAAAGAAAAAGGAAAAAGGTATTTGGCAAAAATTCATTGATTGGTTAGAAGAGGAAGATTAATGCCTTTTTTGGATGACATTTTGGACTATAAGTATTCTTTATCTCAGTGGCATATCAACAATGAAGATTTTAATAATATTGAATTTGCGCCACTGTATTTCAGTCTAGATAAAGATTCCATGACTCAATTTGCAAAAGAAGGAAGAGGATATTCAACAGAAGATGGTCGGGCCCGCGCCAGAAGAAATAAAGATGACCGATTAATCATCCGAAGACCTTTTGATGGAATAATAAAACGACTTAGGAGAATTAATGAGTTGGAATATGCGGTTTTGGGTGATAGAATTATTTGGAAGGAAAGAATTCCTCCAGAGAAGGCAATGTTTAATTTTCGTTCTACTGAGCATGAATATGTTTTGGACATGGATATTCGTTCCGATGCAAACTTCAATAATTTATTGAGTGCGCTTTCATCAACAGAACCAAATCCACAATTATTAGAAGCAACGCTTCAAAAAAGAAAAAGATTTGCTAAAGAAATTATTTCAGAAAATGAAATTTTTATGATTGATGTAACAAACAAATATTGGAGTTCAAAATCAAATAAACATTCTTGGTTTGAAATTTTCTATATGCTTCCAAGAGACTCTGAAAATTGCGATTTAGCTTTGAGAAGAGTAATTGAAGCAAATCTTGATGGTCCATCACACAAACGTCGAGCAAAATATCAGGAAAGACGTGCGCTTCAAATGTTGGCCGAGTATGAAGCAGAACATTCTAAATCTTAATTTCCATAAAATCTTTAGCCATAGTTATTTTTCCCTTGAATGCGGATTTGGCTTCTTCTTTCAGTTCTTTTGTTGAGCGATATCTCTGCGAAAAGTGAGTCAGAACTAAGTGTTTTACTTTTGCTTGTTTGCCGAGCCGTGCAGCTTCTTTAGTTGTCATGTGTCCGCCTTTTTCTGCTGAACTTTTTACTTTATTTGAAAATGTTGCTTCGCAGACAAAGACATCTGAATCTTTTACAAGTTCAACAATTGGAGCATAGTAAGCAGTATCAATAGTTATTGCAAATTTCTTTCCGTGACGAGCATAGGTTGCGAGTTTAGCGCTTATTTTCTTACCGTCAATAGTAACATCTTTTCCTCTTTGCAATCGTTTTAATCCTGGATGCTGTGTAGGAATTCCTTTGGATTTCAGATAGTCAGTATTAACTCTGAGTCGAGTTTTTTCTTGGAATGAATATCCGAAACAAGGAATTGGATGCTTAAGCTTTAGTGCATTAATTTTGTATTTGTCCGTTTCACAAATTGTTTTGAGTTTTATGTTTGAAAGTTCTTTGACAATTAATCTGTAACTAAGTTTTTCGTGCTCGTAAGCTTTCATAATTGCTGAGATTTTTGCACCAGTTCCTTTTGGTCCGTAAATTTCCAAAGGATTTTTTCTTTGATTCATAGCCATACTCATTAACAAACCTGGAAGTCCTAGAACGTGATCTCCGTGCCAGTGAGAAATGAAAATCTTTGTAATTTTTTGCGGGTTTTCTTTTGCAATTCTGATTTGCCTTTGTGTTCCTTCGCCACAATCAAACAAAAAAGATTCTCCAGCATAGGTAAAAAGTGCCGCAGTCTGATTCCTGTCTTTAGTTGGGAAAGCTGAAGACGTTCCCAAGATTCTTAGCTTCATGTTGATACATAATCCTTTTAATGTATAAAAGAATAACTTTTTTACACGAAGACTCTAACTTCTTGAGCAGTAGTTCGGAAGGGGTACTTCTTGAAAAACAATGGAAAAAGGAACCCTGATTGGAAATAAGGTTGTACTTAGCACGAACTCTTTATTTAATCGCAGTGCTTTTGGGATTTTGAACAAGCAAGGTGGAGTTGAATTGAGCTCTGAAGAAGCACTTTATCTTGTAGAGAAGAAAAAAATTGATGTGGAGGTCAGTTTTGATAATCTGCGTCGAAGATTTAACCGAAGCAATAAGAATTTTGATGAGAGATATTCTGTATTTCGAGATTTGCGTAATAGAGGATACATTCCTAAGAGCGGTTTGAAGTTTGGATGCGACTTTAGAGTTTATGGCAAAGGTTCAAGACCTGGAAAAACTCATGCGAAGTGGTTAGTTTTTGCCACTCGAGAAAATTCTAAATCGTCTTGGAAAGATATGTCTGGAATGGCACGAGTTGCAAATTCAACTAAGAAGAGTGTTTTGGTGGGAATTGTAGATTCAGAAAACGGCGTTAGTTATTTTGAGGTATCTTGGAGACGGCCATGAGCTTTTATCTTGGATGGGTCTGTAAGAATTGTAAACGGGCAATGAACTCTGAACGGCGTTCTCTTAGAGTTAAGTCAAGATTGAAGTGTAAGATTTGTGGAAAAACTCAATCTTTTGATGAAAGCATTCATTCTGGAATTTCAGAGGATGCTTTAGTAATTACTGAGTGGGTTAAGCAATGGAATTCTCAAAAATTACATTAATTCCCGAGCTTCTTTGATTAATTTTTCAATTTGCTCCAATTTATGTCTCAATTCTCGTTTCTTCCCGAAATTAAATAAGTCTGCAAGTATGTTTTTGAATACTTTGTCATCCTTTGTTTTCTTTGCTTCTTCGTATTGTTCAGGATCGTCATGACGCATGTATTCTGCGGCGATTTTCTGAGCCACAATCATTTCATCATCAGTAAAATCAAGGTCTGAAAACAGTTCTTCCAGAGATTGCTCATCTTGCTCTTTTTTGACCTTCTTCTTAGCCATATTTTGACTAGTTTTGTCTATTTTTATTGATTTGTTCAATAGATTAAATACTGAGTCTGAACTGATTTCTTTTGAGCCAAGCTTTATGTTTTTTGAAATCGGGACATCTTTCTTGAACCAATCTCCAGAATTCTTTGGAGTGATTCATCTCAATTCTGTGGCAAAGTTCATGAATAACTACATATTCTATTACTTCAGTTGGAGCCATGGCTAATCGCCAATTAAAATTCAAATTTCCTTCTGAAGAACAGGAACCCCAACGGGTCTTTTGATTCTTTATGAACACTTGGTTTATATTGTATTTATTGTCTTCATTGTGGATTTCAAGCAAACCTTCAATAATTCTTCGAGTTTCGTCTTTGTAGAAGTTTTCCAAATTGATATTTTCAAAAAATTCAAGCGGTTTTAGCTCTCCAAGATGCAAACACCCATCTTCTTTCAGGACTAACTCATATTTTCGCCACTGCTTGTTAATCCAAGCAGATTTTTTTTGTACAAACTTTTCAATTTCAGTAGTAGGTATATGTTTTCCTGCGTTAATTCTCAAACCCGCTTCATCAACTCTTAGAGAGATTCGATTAGAACGCGTTCGTCGTTTTAGAACAGCAGGCATGCTTAATTGGTCCAAAAATTCCATTTTACTAGAATGGCAGATATCCTGAGATTAGTGGCCAAATGAATGGCGAAGCAGCAACTAAAATACCAATCACAATACTGTGAATCCAAGTTTCATGTGTTCCCGGACCTCTAGATCTGGCAAATACTGCTGATTTTGCATGAACTATTGCTGCTGCGATAAGCGCTAAAATTGCTAGAACTGCGATTTGATTTTGAAAGAAAGTTGGAAGAAATCCGGAATTTGTCGCTAACTCAATATTAAATGCAACAAAGGACAAACCAATCAAATAGCCCATTGCTCCAAGACCATGACTTATGGTTGACTTTGCATCTCCAGACAAATCTTTGACCATGAATGCAATATCGACGAGTCCAATTAGGGTCCCCATAATGATTGGTGCGAATACTTCTAGCGCCATATAACTTAATTCTCGCGATTCTATTTAAGTATTTTGGAGAAGAAACGCTTTAATAGATTATTGTTTACTAAGAATTATGCCAAGAGACGTATCTTCTTTTGCCAAGAAGAATGGTTTCATATGGGGACCTGAGCCGGAAATTTACAACGGTTTAGCTGGTTTTTACACATATGGGCCAATGGGAAAAGCTCTTAAGACAAATGTTGAAGATTTACTTAGAGCGATTTTTGATGCTCAAGAATTCTGGGAAGTCGAGACGCCAATAATCGCACCATCACCAGTTTGGAAAGCTTCTGGACATCTTGCAGGTTTTACTGATCCTTTAATTCGGGATGAGAAGAATAATATTTTCCGAGCCGATAAATTGATTGAAGAATATATGCTTGAGAATGGAATGAATCCTGATGAAGAAAATGTTGGTTCATTGAATGCTGAAGCACTACTTAAGTTGATTAAGAAGTACAATATTAAATCTCCAAATGGCAAAGAGTTGAAGATGAATATTGAGAATCACAATTTGATGATGAAGACAACGATTGGTACGGACATTGAAGCTTATTCGCGACCGGAAACTGCAACAATGACATATCTTCCCTTCAAAAATTATTTTGAGTATTTCAGGAAAAAAATGCCGATGAAAATTTATCAAGTTGGCAAGTCTTTCAGGAATGAAATTTCTCCGCGACAGAATGTTATTCGTGGTCGAGAGTTTACGCAATTTGAATCACAATTATTTTTGTTTGAAAGCATGAAACATGAGTTTGAAGATTTTGAAAAAGTTAAAGATGTTAAACTTCAATTCTGGTCCAGCAAAGCTCAGCTTGAAAAGAAAGGTTGGGATGCAATCACTCTTCAGAGTGCTTTGAAGAAAAGTGTAATTAAGAACAAGGCGTTTGCTTGGTCACTTTCATTAGCTCAAGAACTTGTTGTCCGATTAGGTCTTCCCGCGGACCGAGTTCGTTATCGTCAACACCAAGATGATGAGAAAGCATTCTATTCAAATGATACTTGGGACTTAGAATTCAAAACAGATAGTTTTGGATGGGTTGAAATTGCAGGAATTTCAGATAGAAATGATTATGATTTGACTCAGCATGCAAAAGCCTCTGGACAGAAGTTGGATGCCGAAGGAGAAATTCCACATATTATTGAATTGGCATTTGGATCAGACAGAATTGTTTATTCTTTGATTGATATCTTTTTGGATGAAGAAAAGGTTGGAAAAGATATGAGAGTTATTTGGCGGATTCCAAAAGAGCTGGCACCTGTTCGGTTTGCAGTTTTCCCTCTTCAGAATAAAGACGGCTTGCCTGAAAAAGCTCGAGAAGTTTATGATGAGTTGTCCAAGAGTTATAGATGTTTGCTGGATGTTAGTGGTTCAATTGGAAAAAGATATCGGCGACAAGATGAAAGAGGAACACCGCATTGTATAACTATCGATTATGATTCTCTTAAGGACGATACAGTGACTTTGCGAGATAGAGACACTATGGAACAGAAAAGAATAAAAATTAACGACCTTAGGAAAGTAGATGTTAGTTAAGATATTCGGACTTGCAGATCTCTTGGCAGCGATGTTTTTGCTAATGGTTAGTTTTGATATTTTTATTGTTGATGCTGCAGTTAAAGCAATTATGCTTATACATTTGTACAAAGGTTTGTTGAGCTTTTTTTAAATGTCAAAGTTTACGGGTTTCTCAGCCCTACCATTTTGCTTGTTTTCGTTGAGCGCAAGCAAATAGAATAAGTCTGATAATCGATTTAAATATTTTATTAAAGTTGGATTAATTTCTTCTGTTTCTGCGAGTTGAACAATTCTTCGTTCCGCCTTTCTTGTCAGAGTTCTTGCTATGTGTAGAAGTGATGCAGTTTCAGTTCCAGTTGGAAGAACAAACCCAACAAGTTCAAGTTGTTGTTCATACTCATCAACTTTGCTGTCAATTCTCGCTAAGTGTTTTTCTTGAACTCTTTTTGTTTCTCGAGTTTGCTGAGGTGTTGCTAAGTCAGCACCGACTACGAAAAGTTCATTCTGAATTATATTTATCTCCTTTTTTAATTCTTCAGAATATGTTTTAGATTGGATTAATCCAAGAATTGAATTCAATTCATCAACACTTCCAAAGGAATCAATATTACACGAGCTCTTAGAAACTCTGCTTCCATCAAACAAAGATGTTTCTCCTTTGTCCCCAGTTTTTGTAGAAATTGACATTATTAAGAACAGCCGCTTGTTGCTCCACAAACATCGCACAATTCACAAGAACCATTCTGTCGCATCATCATTGCACCACACTCTTTACATTTGTTTCCAGTGTAACCCATTGCTTTGATTGCTTCTGAACTCTCATCTTCGACATCGGCTTCGACCACTCTTTCTTTGTTTGGAGTAAGTCGTGTTTGTACTATTCCTTGAATATGTTGCCCACTTAACACTTCCTCAATCTTTCTAATTATTGGATGATCTGACCATTCTGAAAAACATTCGTCAACAACTTCTTGAACGGGAAATCCTCTTGACAATGCGAAACTTATTGTGTTGCTTACAAAGTCAAGCATTTCTTGATTGCTCGGATTTGTTTTTGGCATAACTAATCGCATTCCAACTAATTGTCCATTTGGACTGATATGCGAGTGAACATACAAGTCTTGCGGACCGATCTTGTGATTTGAAATTTGCTCAATATAATTTGTAATTTTTCCAGTTGTTGATTCAGCAATTGGCTTCTCTTTGAAGATCTTTTCAAACTCTTCATTGAATCCAGTTCCAGTTGAAAGTGGCTGACTCAATTTACTTTCATTTCTGTAAAGTGCAACTGCTTTGATTGAATATTTCCAACTGTCGAAATATGAATTTTTAATATCTTCAATAGTGGCTTCACTAGGCATGTTTATTGTCTTGCTTATTGCTCCGGAAATGAATGGCTGTGTTGCAGACATCATCTTCAAATGCGCGCTGTGTTTTATGAATCTTTTTCCCTTCTTTCCACATTTGTTTGCGCAGTCAAAAACCGAGTAGTGTTCGCCCTTCAAATGTGGTGCACCTTCGACAGTCATTGTTCCACACAAATATTCATCTGCTGCTTCAATTTGCTCATCAGAAAATCCAATTTCCTTCAGTATATTTAATTTTGAACTGTTTAGTTGTTCATCATTGAATCCAAGAACTTTGTTGCAAAATTCTTTTCCTAGCACGTGCTGATTGAACATGAATTTAATATCGAATGCTCTTGATGCTTCATCCTCTAATTTATTTAATTGTTCGTCACTGAAACCCTTTTCTCTCAAAGTTTCGTGATTAATGTAGGGTGCGTCAGTTAAAGTTCCATGACCAATACAAAATTTTTCAATTGCTCTTATTTGATCTTCAGAGTAGTTGAGTTTCTTTAGCGCAGATTTTAAGGAATTGTTTACAATCTTGAAATATCCACCTCCAGCGAGTTTCTTGAATTTTACGATTGAGAATTCTGGTTCAATTCCAGTAGTGTCACAATCCATTACTAATGCAATTGTTCCAGTTGGTGCAATTACTGTGACTTGAGCATTTCTGTAACCGTGCTTTTGTCCAAGTTCCAATGCTCGATCCCAAGAGTGTTGGGCTGCACTTAGCAAATCCTTTGGACACAATTCTTGATGGATTCCCATGGGCAAAATTGAAAGTTTCTCGTATGAATCTTCCTTAGCGTTGTAAGCTGCCCTTCTGTGATTTCGAATAACTCTCAACATTTCATCTTTGTTCTTTTCATATTCTGCGAAGGCACCTAAATTTGCAGCCATTTCTGCAGATGTCGAATATGATTCTCCACAAAGAATAGAAGTCAGAGCTCCAGCAACTGCCCGAGCCTTATCAGAATCGTACGGAATTCCCATCTTCATTAGCAGTGAACCGATATTTGCATATCCAAGTCCGAGAGTTCTATAATCAAAACTTCGCCGTGCAACAATCTTGCTTGGGAACTGTGCCATTAATACTGAGATTTCCAGTGCTACCGTCCATAACTTTGTTGCGTGTTTGTATGCTTCTATGTTAAATGTTCCAGTTTCATCATCGTAGAATTTATCAAGATTAATGCTTGCAAGATTACAAGCAGTATCATCAATGAACATGTATTCTGAGCAAGGATTGCTTCCGTTAATTCTTCCACTGACTGGACAAGTATGCCACTCGTTGATTGTTGAATCGAATTGTAATCCCGGATCTGCACTTACCCATGCACTCATTGCAATGTCGTCCCACAGCTTTTGTGCTGGGATTTCTTTGAAGAGTTTCCCATCTGTTCGATTTGTAAGTTGCCAATTTGCGTTGTTCTGTAGAGCCTCCATATAGTCATTAGTGATTCGCACACTGTTGTTACTGTTTTGCCCAGAGACAGTCACATACGCTTCACCTTCATAATGAGTATCAAACTCTTTCATACTTAATTTTCCAACACCTTGTTTTGCAAGTTCCAAAGCTCTTAGAATTAATTGAACTGGAACTTTTGCATTGTTGGCGTTTCGGATTGCATCTCTCAATCTTGTGTTTTCTTTCAAGTTTAATCCGTGCTTGTTTGCTGCTTTCAAAATATTATTTGTGTGTTCTTTACACACTATGCTTCCTGCGACAAGACTTGCAACTTTGTCTTCTTCAGAAGCCTTCCATTTAATGAACTCTTCGATTTCTGGGTGGTCAATGTCAAGTATAACCATCTTTGCAGCTCGCCGAGTTGTTCCGCCAGATTTGATTGAACCTGCGGAAGTATCGTTGATTTTCAAGAAAGACATTAATCCGGAAGAGCTACCTCCGCCTGAAAGAATTTCTCCTTTACCTCGAATTGATGAGAAGTTTGTCCCCACTCCAGAACCATATTTGAAAATTCGCGCTTCTCTCGTAACCAAATCAAAAATCCCTCCTTCATTTACAAGGTCATCTTTAACTGAAAGAATGAAGCATGCGTGCGGTTGAGGCCGTGAATATGCATCTTTTGATTTTGTTAAAACTCCTGTTTTTGGATCAATGTAATAGTGTCCCTGAGGATTTCCAGTGATTCCATAAGCATAATTCAATCCAGTGTTGAACCATTGCGGTGAATTTGGTGCACCCATTTGATTCAAAAGAATGAAAGCCATTTCTTCGTAGAAAGCTTTTGAGTCTTTGCTTGAATTAAAATATCCGAATTTTGTTCCCCAATCTGTCCAGCATCCGACCATTCTATGGACTACTTGCTTTATGCTGTTCTCCGAACCAATTTCAGGAATTCCTGCCTTTCTGAAATATTTCTGAGCGAGAATGTCCGTTGCAATTTGAGACCATTGCTGAGGAACTTCAACATTCTTCATATCAAAGACAACCGAACCATCAGGATTTCGAATTGTTGAGCCACGTTTGTCGTAATTAAACATATCGTAGACGGATACATCCGGCTTTGTAAAAACTCGATTGACAACTATTCCCTGAGTAGTAATTGCAGATTCTGCCGGGGGATTTTCATATTCCATTCTAATAATTTTGGAGAGACATGGCTGCTCCGAGGTAGATTTCGGAATGAATTTTCGTTTAAATTGGTTTATCTGTTTGAGCATATATTTTTGTAATTACTTTACATGAGTATAGCTCTATCTTCTCTCAAAAGTCGTGAATTCTTCCTGTGGTTTCGTGTATTGAATCTGAACGGTTTTCACATTTGCGAGCTTTGGACCTTGATGACACCAAAGTTCTAACTCTTTTATTCGAGGTTTGGTTCCTTGGACTACAATTTTGACGCTTCCATCATTTTGATTTTGAACATAGCCTCTTAGTCCAAGCTCTAGAGCGAGTCTTTTTGTGTGAGCACGATAGAAAACTCCTTGTACTTTTCCAGTCACTAGAATCTCAGCGCATAATTCTTCCATTTTTTCTCATTTTTATAGATTAGCATTCCTCCGATAAACACAGCACTCAAGTACAAAGTTGGACTTCCAGCTAGAACTTTCGCTCCGTCGAAGAAGCCGATAGGTATCATGTTCAGGATTAGCAACCATAAGTTGATACGTCTTGAAATTATGAAGGCATTGTTATGTTTTGGCCACTTTCTACTCAAAAGCGCCCAGTCAGATAGCCAATATAATGCGAAATTTGCTGCAGGTCCGGCCAACGCCAGAACGGCAAATTTTCCAGGGAAGGCTGGTGCTGCCACACTGGTTACGAACGCCGGTATGAAAAATATGATTGGTGAACGGATGAATCTCAAGAGTATTCCAATTCCTAAACCAAAGATGCTGATGTGGAGAACTGAATCAAATCCAAAATACAATCCAACTGCTTTGTGAGCTAGCTCGTGAAATATTACTGCGGGTGCGACAATCATTGCTGCGTATTTTATATCCTCGAATTCTGGCGAGCGTTTCAGATAATCCATAATGTCTCGAGGTCTTTTTATGAATCCTGAGAAAATATAGCCGAGTGCAGCTGTGAGAAGGATTAAATCGAAGATTTCTTGGACAGTAATTATGGCCATGCTTTTCTATGTCCTGAGTGTTTTTATAAGTTGTTTTAATGCAGTCTGAACACAATATTTATAAACGCTGTTACGAAGTCAGAGTATGGCGATGTACAAATATCTACAAAAGCTTTGGAAGAAACCGAAAGAACATTTTGGTTCTGATGAATGGAGAAAATGGTTAGTTTATCTTCGTAGCAGACCGGCTTTTGAAAAAATTGACAAACCAACTCGACTTGACAGAGCTCGAGCACTTGGGTACAAAGCCAAGCAAGGAATTTTCGTTGTTCGAGCAAGTATGACTAAAGGAACAACTAGACGACCAAAGTTTGTTGGTGGTCGAAGACCTAAGAGATATTACAGACGATACACTCCATCTCAAAGCAAGCAATCACTTTTGGAAAAGAGAGCTGCCAGAAAATATCCAAACGCAGAAGTTTTGAATTCTTATTGGGTTGGAGAAGATGGAAAGCGAGTCTGGTACGAAATAATTTTTGTTGACAGAGATCATCCAGCAATTCTTGCTGATAAGAAATTGAATTGGGTGAAAAGTGCAGCTAATCGTTCAAGAGCATTCAGGGGATTAACTTCAGCTGGAAAGAAATCTAGAGGATTAGTTCGGTAAACTGTTTTCTTGAGACTATATTTTTTTATAACTATGTAGCGCGATTTCTATTTAATGGCGTTTTCAAAGCAACTTACAGCGGCTTTTGACAATGCTTTGCGACAAGATTATGCATTTCTTTTTTTGGAAGTTAAGACTGGCGCAATTAGAGATTCTACTTTAGTCAATACTGTTGCTCGCGCTGAAACTCTTGAAGATTATTTAACTTCTCGAAAGTTAGGTGAACCAAAAGTTTACTCTGGCGCAATCGGATTTGATAAAGATCATTCTGTTGGAGACTTGAATCTGTCAGCAATTGAGGATCTTGATTTGATTTATGGATCCAATAAATTTGAAGCGTCGAGACTTGAAAAAATTTTATCTTCTATGCGAAAGGAGAAGCGTCACTCTGAACTTTATTCTGTTCTTTCTCCAGAAGTTGTGGCGCCAGTTAAACATCGTCCATGGTACATTCGTAAATTGCGCGGAAAAGGTCAGCGACGAGTTAGGTTAAATGCACCATTAAATGAATCCACACAAGGAATTATTCCTGAAGAGTATGTTGCGCAAATGTTGGGAGATTTAATTCCGTCCGCTCAGATTTTTACTCGAGTAAATATCAATGGGAATATTAACATTCCAAATACGTCTGGGAATCTTGAATATATGATTAATGAGGAAGAGAATGGATCGCGAAATGAGTTGGATGTAATCTTGATGGCAGAACAAGATAAAATTGAAGCTGCGTTGACAAAAGTGCATCAACCACCTTATCGTTTGATTAATCTTAAATATAAATTACAGCTTGAAAGAAGACTGAGAGACGGATACTCTTAAAAATGTATTTTGTTATCTCGTTCTATGAACAACTTACGAAAACTGATTCGTTACACTTTAGTAGCATTTATAATGGTTTTTGCCATTAACTTATTTATGGCAGATAAAGTTGCAAGTCAAGGAGATACTGTAGCAGTTGATTATTGGTTGACAGTTGATGGAAATCAAATTGATACATCTGAAGGAAGAGGAGTATTTGAATTTACTCTTGGAGCAGGACAAGTAATTCCTGGTTTTGATAAAACTGTTACTGGAATGAAAGTTGGTGAAGAGAAGACTGTTTCTCTTTCAGGAAACGATGCTTATACGGCAGGACCTCTTGCTGGAAAAGTATTGAACTTCAAAGTAATTTTAAGAGAGATTAAGTAGATTTTTAATCTCTGATTTTTTTAATTTTTTATGCAAGACGTAGTTATGCTTCCGTCGAAACCTGAGAAATTTCTTAGAGCAGCTCGAGAATTTGGATATTCTGATTTAATATTTCTTTTTGACGGAACGAGTGCTGAGTTTAATCGGTTGAAGAAAAAGTTTGATGTGAATCTTGGATTATTGTTTGTTCCAAAAAATATGGATGATTTTCAGAAATTGAAAAAGTATGATAAACCGGTTTTGATAATTGGATCAGCAACTGATGAGAAATTACTTCGAAAGATTTTGGAGAACAAGAAAATTCATGGCTTTACAAATGTTGAGCACGAATCTGGAAAAGATCATACTCATTATCGACGTTCCAATATGAATCAAGTTCTTGCTAAGATTGCTTATGATAAAAATAAAACTTACTATGTAAATTTTGGAAAGGTTTTACATTCTCAGAAGCGCTCAAAGTTAATTGGCCGAATGCTTCAGAATATTAAATTCATGAACAAGTATCGAGTTAATATTTCAATTGGTTCTTTTGCTCGCGATGAAAAAGGTTTCAGATTGTATGACAATTTAGAAAGCTTTGCAAAAGTTTTGAAAGCTCGAAAACTTAAGCCAATTGATGTGCCAGTAGTTTCGAACTTACCAAAAGGTGTTCGGATTATTGGTTAAATTTCAACAACTTCGCCTTGCTTTGGAGCGAATGCATCGATTGACAATTGGCTCTTTAATTCCATTGCGAATCTTTGACAATGTACTCCGTGCATACACAAGACCTTTTTTGGTCTCAAATCTTTTACAATTTTAATAAGTTCATCTCTGCCTGCGTGAGAACTCAATTCGAAATTAAACATCGGACATTTAACTTTTAAGTCAACATCTTCAGTTACATATCTTCCCGTGTCTTGTAGATATCTTCCAGCAGTTCCAGGAATTTGATATCCTGCAGTAATCAAAGAAGATTTTGGATCTGCGTAAATATATTTCATGTAGTGTGCTACAGGTCCACCGTCCATTGAACCTCCAGTTGTAACAATCGCACAAGGTTTTTTTGTAACAGTCTTTCTTTGTTCGTGCGATTTAACCAAAATTGCCTTTTTCATAGCTCTCTTTAGTTGAACTGAATTTCTCAAGAACTTTGGATTCTTTGCTGAAATCTCTGTAGCAGTTCTACCCATTCCATCAACATAGATTGGGAAATCTGCTCCGTACTTTTCAAGAATCATGATTAATTCCGGAGCTCTAATTGCGAAACTTGGGATTAACGCAATTCCTCCTTGCCTTACAGTTTTCTTTACTTGTGCTGCAAATTCTTTTTCAATTTTTGCTCGTTTGTCCAAAGATCTTGAACTGTAAGTTGTTTCCATAATTAACAAGTCCAAATTTTTCAATTTCTTGTAATCTGCTCCACCAACTAACTGAGTTTCTTCAGCTTTGAAATCGCTAGTGTAAAGAATTTTCTTTCCTGACATTTCAATGACTGCCATTGCTGAACCAGGAATATGTCCTGCATCGACAAAAGTAACTTTAGTGTTTCCAATCTTGAATGGTTTTTTGTATCCAACAATTTTCCAAGCGTCAAGAACTCTTTTGATATCATTCTTTCCAAAATTTCTTGGTTTGTCTTTTAACTTTCCAACTTTTACACTGTCATACAGAACAAGTTCTGCTAAATCTTTGGTTGCCTTTGTTCCAAAAATCTTTGGTTTCTTTTTTTGTGCGTTCCAAAGTTCTGGGACTGAACCACAGTGGTCTAAGTGTCCGTGACAAATTATAACTGCATCAACTTCTTTTTCAGGAATTATTGGACCAATTCCTTCTGATACATTAAATCCAAATTCAAGTGAAAAACGGTCTTTGCCGTTGTCAAGAATCATGGCGTTGTTTCCGACTTCTCTTAAGCCGCCATTACATCCGATTTTAATTTTCGGGTTCGCTGGCTTTTTGCCAGTTGTTGACTTCTTAGCTCGAGCTACAGAAGGCTTTCTAGTTATTTTCTTTTGTTTTTTCATTGTGTTTTTGAACAAAATTCGCCTTGACGAATTCTGCTTTTATTATGATATTTTTAGTTTTTGGCCGTTTTTAAGCCTATGTTTTTTGATGAAACCTTTAGAGGCTTCGATGACGTATTTTGCTTTTCCCTTTGGAACTAATGCTGGATGAAATCTTGGTGCGGCTTCAATCATGTCAACAATTTTTCCATCTTTGTTTAACCAGATAATATCCAAATTTTGAAAGACAAAAAATGTGTGTAAGGTTGAAGACCAAACACTTTCTCTTAATGCTTCAAGAATATATGCTTCATGTTTTAGTTCTTTTTTGAAAATTAATCCAAAAGAAAACTTACCAAGGAATTTTCCTTTGGCTAATTTTTTGTTTCCTCGTTTAATTATCATTCAACAAACTCTTCAAGATTTAGCTTTACTTTTGATTGTCCAGTTGCTTTCAAATATTCGTTTGCTAAAATCCAATAAACTAATCCAAGAGATTTTGCACCCTTGTTGTTACAAGCAATTGCTACATCAACATTTCTTAAAGTGTTATTTGAGTCGCAAAGTGCCAAAATTGGAATGTTCATTTTGTAAGCATCCTTAACTGCATTCTTATCTCCTCGCGGATCTGCTACGAACATCAGTTTTGGTTCAATGAAAGTTTTCAATTGAGAGTTTGTAATAACTCCTGCCGGATATCTTCCAACATAATATTTTGCTCCAATTGTTTTTGCGAATTTTTTTGCGCCTTTCCAACCATTCTCTCTTCGGCAAACAACCAAAATATCTTCTGGTTTGTATTTTGCTAAGAAATTTGCTCCTACTCGAAGTTTTTGATCAACTTTTTCAAGGTCAAGAATTGCTACTCCGTTTTTAGGATTAACTTTGTGAATATACTTTTGCATGAACTTTGTTTTGAATTTTGTACCGACTTGGATACCTGATTCAAGATAAGTTTCAACTGGTACTAGTGTTTTTTCTTTTGCCATTTTATTCTACCTTTACTGGATTTGGTCGATTTACAGAAATTGGAAGAACGCCTGCTTTGAACTCTTCTTTTGCAAGAATAACTGTGTTGTAAGCGTCCTTTTTTCGTTTAATCAGTAAAGGTGCGCCCATTGAGATTTGTAAAGCTCTTGCTCCAATTATTCTAGCGACTTCGAATTTCGTAAATTCTTTCATTTTATAGTTTCTTCAATAGCTTTCTTAAGTCTTTCCCTTTGGCAATGGCTGTGTTAACTGCTTCTGACAATTCATCATTTGTAAGAGGCTTTAATCCGCCCTTTTGCATAGCGCAGATGTTTCCATTGTCAATGGTTCCGATATGAAGTCTATCTTCCATTATTTGTTCCTCTCTTCGAGTTGGGTCAACGATTAATGTGTCGCCAATCTTTGCGAAAGAAACCATCATTGGAATATTGTGTAGTTTTACTCCTTTCTTTGTTCGAGTTTCGTGTTTTGGTTTGTTATCTTCATCAAGTTCTGGGAACTTTGCATCTTTCAATGCCAAGTATGCTGCAATAACTGCTGCGTCATACAAGTTTCCATCTGCGTTGATTGGATAAATGTCAATACTACACATCCAGGCTGCTTCACCATGAACGATGCTTAAATCTTTGAAATCTAATGTTTTAGATTCTCGGATTGCTCGGTCAACAACTCTTGAAATTTCAATAGCTTCTGGTTTTGGTGGACCTGGTTCGTAATCCGGACTTGATAATGGATTTAATTCCATGCTAACCATGAACATTCCTTCATCAGGTGAGTCTGGGTATGGAGTTCCTACGCTGAACTTTACTCCAGCAATTATTTCTGTATTCCCAAGTTTTACTCGTGCAGAACCGTTTCCATTTTCAATGATTCCGACTTCTGCAGAGAAATCTCTGTACTCATCTAGTTTTCGTCCGTCTTCTCTTTTTCCTTTCGAAATTAATTCTTTTTGAAAGTCATAATTTATTAGTGTCATTTTACTTTTCCTCCCTTGAATGAAGCTTCTCCATTGATTAATGCCTTCTTCTGAAGATCATATAATACTGGCATTGCTTCGTTTACTAATTTCATGGATTCTGCAAATTCTTTCTTTGTCAGATCTCCGTCCATCTGTATTAAAGTAATTCCCATGGATTTTGGCATTATTGCGACTGGCAAGTCTGCCTCTCCGAAATTATCTTCTGGTTGGAATAAGTCAAGCATTACTGTTCCGTCAGCTTTTCCTGCTGCTACTGAACAAACTAGGTCTCTCATCTCAATTCCTGCGTGTGCTAGTGCTGCTGAAGCTGCGTTAATAGCTGCTGTTCTTGTTCCTGCGTTAGCGTTTGTAATTTGAACAAAAATGTCAATTACAGTTGCTGGATATTTCTCAGTGTAAACTGCCGCTTCTAGAGCTGAAGACATAACCTTGGAAATTTCCTTACTTCTTCGGTTTGGTCCTGGTCTAATTCGATCAGTTGTTGAGAAAGGTAGCATGTCGTAATTGACTCGGATTAAAGCCTTGTCAGGTATCATCATATGTCGCGGATGAACTTCTTTTGGTCCATACACTGCGGCAATTACTTTGGTTTTACCCATGCTGAATTCTGCTGAACCAACTGCTTGAGGTACAACACCTACTTTCAAGTTCATAGGTCTCATTTCGTTTGTCTTTCTTCCGTCCAAACGTTTACCTTTAACAATCATTGGTTCTGAACTTTTTCCTGCCATTATTTCTTTCCTCCTTTCAACATTTTTTCTACTTTTTCTGTTAATCCAGATTCTTGAGCATCTTGGTCAATCATCTCAATTGCGTTTTGAACAAGTAGAACTTTGTCTAAATCTTCACCTTGAATCCAAACATAACCGTTTTGACCAACGACTACGTTACATCCAGAGGTATCTTTTATAGTTTTAATCATAGAACCTTGTCTTCCAATTATTCTTGGAACGTTTGAAGGATTTACTTCAATTATGTTTCCAGTTCCTAGTTTTCTGAAAGGTCGTGTTTTTGTAGTTAATCTGATGTATTTTCCAACATCTGTAATTCCTGCAAAAATGTAATCTCCTTCTCTGAAATATTTTCTCATATTTCCTTGTTCAATGAAAGAAGTGCTTGCATCTCTCAAAGGAAGGTCTGCTTGATTTGGCAAACCAATTTCAATTCGCCATCCAAATTTTCCAAGCTCTGCGACTTGACCAATTATCATATCGTTTCGTCTTGGAGAATATCCGCCATTTAGCGGTTGTACTTTTACAACGTGTCCTTTGACACTGGCTCTTCCCAAAACAGTTGCTGTAATGGTTTCGCCATCTCTTATTGCTTTGCCTGAAGGGATGTAACTCATACCCTCAGCGAGAATTTGGCCCGGTACGACCAATTCTTTATCTTTTATTTGTAGTTTTTCTGTCATTTCTTAACTGAAGCAGATTATTGCTCTTTAATCTCCGCTTCTCCGTTCGTCACCTTACTTATCAATGAGTATAGGTCGGCTTTTGCGCCTCCCACAACCTCTAACTCCACTACGACAGAGCCGTCGTTTAGCCATTCTTCTTTGAAATTTTTGAAACGGCTTTTCAGTGAGCTGTAAGCAGAACCTGCGTATTTTGCAGGTATCGTGATTTTGATTTTTATCTTGTCAAAAGATAATGGTATGACTCTTCTTATTTCGTTTATAACCTTTTCTATCTGTACTTCGAAATTTTGCTGGTAGTCAATGGAAACTTTTGCTTCCTCCATCGCCAATTCAACTCTTGTTCTTGGGTGAGGTGAACCAGTCTTTGGATCAACTGAGTTTCTTTGAATATGCTCTATAATTTGATTTTTTCTTTCTTCAGCCAGGCGTTTTCTTTGGTCCGCAGTTAAATGAAGATCTCCTTCTTTGATAATTTTGCTTAAAGCGTCATTTCCTAATACTTTTTTTACTGTTTCTTCTGAGGCTTTTAATCCTCTATTTGCGTCCTGAAAAATAGTTGTTGATTGTACAAATTCATTCGGAGTTATTTCTTTTCCTTGTCTAAATTCAAATGCTTTGTCAACATCAGATATAACTACTTCAAAATTTTCTCCGCCTTTCTTTAATCTAGCGAGTGTAAATGATACACGTTCCTTATCATAGGTTCTTTGTTGCATGCTACTTCTTTGGAGACATGGTTTTTATGCCTTCCGAAGTGGTAACCATAAATTGTAGCCGATTCTCTTGGAATTCTTTTCCTAAAACTTTCTTGAAGACGTTCTTTGCTAAATCTGCTCCGTCTGAGATGGATAAATTTGGTTTCCATCCTTTTTCTAGAAGTTTGTTGGCTTCCATCGAATTTGTTCCAATAGCTTTTGCTTTGTATTGGAAATAAATTCCTGCTGGCTCTGTTGCGTACAGTCGAGGACCGTTTTCTCCAACGTCTCCGACTAAGAATGATACTCCGAAAGGTCTGATGCCCCCGTATTGAGTGAAACTTTGACAAATGTCTGAGATGAATTTTACTAATGCTTCTCCTGACAATTCTTCTCCATAAGTCATTTTGTGCTCTTGCGCTTTTACTCTTGCTTTCTTTAGTAGAACTCTTGCATCACCGATGTATCCTGCCGGAGTCATAATGATGTTTTTGTTTACTTCTGAAACTTTTGATAATGATTCTGGTACAATTAATGGATCAAATCGGTGTGTGTCTGCGGCTAGGACTACTCCGTCCTTACAGGTGATTCCTAATATTAATGAACCGCTGTCAATTGCTTTCTTTGCGTATTCTACTTGTAGAATTCGTCCGTCTGGGCTGAAAACTGTAATAGCTCTGTCGTAACCCATTGCTTGATTCGGTATAACTTGCATAAGATTGAAATGGAGTGAATATTTTTAAAGGTTGTTGGTGGTTGCTACTTTCTAGATTTCTTTATAGCTTTCAATTGTTGCATAGTAATAGAATATTTCCAAAGTTTGTGTTTTGTGTATCCAATGAATTTCTTTATTGCGTTGTACATAGTTCTGAAAGAAGTTTTGAGTTTAAAATAATTTGGTAAAAAACGTAAGTTGGGTCAAGTGCCGAAACACTCTTCCCGCCTCACTAGTGAGTCGTCCGAAGACGGCTCGAGTTGAACCTTCCGAAGAAAGTTCGGGATGAACATCCTTTGGCCGAAACCAAAGTCAGTTCGGGTTGAATTGTCCGAAAACAATTCGGGTAGAAATTTTCAACCGCAAGCGGCTTCCAATTTCTATAACACTCTAATTTCTTTGGTTTAAAAGCCTTTCGATTGTGGAATTGAGGGTAAAAAGTAGCCTTTTTAAGTTTCTGCGATTAATTTTGAATATGAAGAAGATATCAAAAGGAGACTATGTTAACTCATTAACGTGCTTGAATTATGTCTGGTACAAATTCAACGATAAAAGCAAAATTCCTGCACTTGAAAATAAGTTTTTCATGGATCGCGGAATTGAGTTTGGAGAACTAGCTCATAACTTGTATCCTGAGGGCGTTTTTATTAAATTCTTTTACGCTCAAGCTTCAAAAGACACAGAAGGCGCTTTGGATTTGGGAAAGCCAATATTTGAAGCAACATTTGAAACTGATAAGTTATACTGCCGAGTTGATATCTTGGTTCCTGCTGAAGACGGATGGGATATTATTGAAGTTAAGAGTGGTGTAAGTGTTAAGCCAGAACATTATGATGATGTTGCTTTTCAGAAATATGTACTAGAAAAAGTTGGAATCAAAGTAAACAAATGTTATTTAATGCACGCAAATAAAAAATATGTTCGGGATGGAGCTCTTGAAATTGACAAATTGTTAAAGAAGACTGATATTACTGACGAAGTTGAGGATTTGATTAATACTGTTCCGGGAAATATTGAAAGAATTCTTGATTATGTTTCAAAAGATATTCCTGATAACAAACATAAGTTTTGTAGTGATTCGAAGGGCTGTTATGTAAAAGAAATCTGTTGGGATCATTTACCTGAACATAATATATTGGAATTGCACGGAATTGGTCCTAAGAAAGCTGAGCCGTTTTTTGATGAAGGATATTTTTCTATTTTTGATTTGCCAGACTCTTTTTTCAAAGAGCATAAACATATCATTCAGAAAAATGTTATTTCTTCTGGAGAACCTCATATTGATCATGAAAAGATTAGAAAGTTTAAGGAGAAATTGGAATATCCTTTGAATTATTTTGACTTTGAAACTCTTATGACTCCGGTTCCTTTACATGACGGTATGAGTCCTTGGAATAAATTTCCTTTCCAATATTCCCTTCATGTTGATGATGGAAAGTCTTTGAAGCATTTTGAGTTTTTAGCTTCAGATAATAAAGATCCGCGTGAGGCTTTGGTTAAACAACTGGTTAAAGATATGCCTTCTACTGGAAGCGTTATTACATTCAATATGAGTTTTGAAAAAGGCGTTATTAAGAAGTTGGCTGAACAATTTCCTAAATATGATAAAGAGTTGAAATCCATATATGATCGAGTTGTTGATTTGCAAGTTTTGTTTAAAGGATTTCATTACTATCATCCTTTGCAGAAAGGTTCAAATTCTTTGAAAGCTGTTTTGCCTATGTTTTCTGATAAGAAACATAGTGATTTGGAGATTTCTGATGGGACTGAATCTTTTACAGCTTTCTATGATAAATATTATTTGGGTAAGAAAGATGTTTCTCGGAAGGCTTTACTTGATTATTGTGCTTTAGATACTCTTGCAATGGTTGAGATATTGGAGAGGATTTAGTAAAGTTATTAAGTATTAATAGTAACTTGATTCCATGAACAAAACTGAAAAATTAATAACTCGTCTAAAATCTTTTGATGATTGGAACTTTTTGAAAGAATTGACAACAACTCAAAAGCGGGGCGCATTCATTGAAGATTTTGTTGAAGACTGCTTTTCTGAAATATATGGTCCTTCTGTAACTATTTATAAGATGAGCTCTCAACAACATCCAGATTTTATGATTGTACCCACTAAATATGTTAATTCTATTGAGACTTTTCGTCATAAGGAATTACACCAGAAAACAATCACGTTGGCAGTGCTTAAAGCGTGGGAACAATCAGAATATAATGAAGATAAAATCCAAATATTGCGTGTTGAAGTTAAGACAACAAAGAATCAAACTTACACTTTAAATGATACTTTTCCAACACCTTTAGATTATGAAGACACCATTTATTTTTTAGCATCCGTACGTGAAGCGAAACTTTATGTTACTACAAGTTATACTATTGCTCAAAATAGTAAAACAAAACCAACTGTTGAGTCAAGATACATTAAAGCAAAAGAATTTATGGAATTATTTAGATCAAGATTTAATTCAATATGGGAAGATGTTCCGGGAATAAAAACTTATTCTCGTCCAAACTATTCAATGACTTCAGAATATGCGCATGTTCAAGCACCAGTTTCCAGAATCAAGGAACTTGTTTCGCGAGCAGGTTTTTGAATTGAGGGATCACTATTAATTATTTTAGTTGTAATTTCTTCTACAAGTTTTGGAGGAACAGCATTTCCGATTTGTTTTATTATATGATCCCTGTTTCCAAAAAATTTGTAATTTTTGGGAAATCCTTGAATCTGCGCCAATTCACTCAACGTTAATTCTCTTAAGAAAAGCCTTTTTTCTTGCGTCAATCCTACAAATAATCTTGGTTGAAAACTATATCCGCAATGTATTGTTTTTGCAGGAGCAGTTGGATCAATCATTTCAATATGATGTGGAGAAATTCTTCGTTTGTATGAAATTTGATTAGATTTTATTTTACTTAATAAATAAGGATGAGGTTTTCCTGATAATTCTTTATTTTTTATTCTCAATGTTGAGTCTTGGTTAAATTCATGAATAATATCTTTATCAACTTCTTTAGCATTATCAAGAGTTTTGGTTAAAATATCCAATAACCCTGGAAGATTATCTTTTGTTGTAGGTTCTGGAAACTCAAAATCGATTCCTTCTCTGTTTCCAACAAAGAAAACTCTCCTTCTTTTTTGAGGTACACCATATTGTTCAGCTTTTAATACGGTCGGTTTTGCCATTTTGTATCCAATCTTTTCAAATTCTTGAACAATAATATCTTTTACATATGATTTACCATCGTCTGTTTTTCGGTGAACTAACCCTGCCACATTTTCACCAATTATCCATTTTGGTTTTATTATCTCTGTTGCTCTAAGAAATTCCCAAAATAATTTGTTTCTTGAATCATTTGGATCTTTCTTTCCCGCGTGACTAAAACCTTGACATGGAAAACCTGCAAACAATATATCAATCTTGTTTTCATATTTTTTCAACTCATTATCACTTATTTTGGTGATGTCTCCCTTTACTGATTCACCAATGAACTCCGATTCCGGAAAATTCAATTTGTGAGTATTAACTGCTTTATCCCAAAACTCAACAAAGCCCACAACTTCAAATCCCGCATTTTTTAGACCTAGACTGTCTCCTCCGGCACCAGCAAAAAGACTAATTGCTTTCATGTATATACAAAAACAATTTTGTTTAAAAAGATTATACAAGTTTGTCCAATAATCAATAAATTAATTATTGAGCAATTGTGTTCCAGTACAATTGGCAGAGGCATTGGCTAGGCACATTAAAGAGTTTATTTAGTTATTTATTAAATTATCAATATTTTCCATTAAATCATATATTGAATTAGCTTCATATTTCTCCCAATTTTTTTTGAAGTCGGGAAATCCGGCTGCAGCATATTGTTCAAGCTCCTTTAGAGCTTCTCTAAAACCTTTTTCTCTTTGTTTATCTGTTAATTTCTTTGACAATATTTTTTTTTCAATGAAATCTTCATGTTCATAGCTATATAAGGAAAGTATTGTCCAAAGTTCAATTTCATCAAAGACTCTTAATCTAAATTGGCCAACAGAACTACTAATTTTTTGTTTTTTCTTCAAGTAAAATCCATATATGAATGACATCACAAAAATAAATTTCATACCTCCTAACTTATCTAAGTACTTGTCTTTGCTCAGTTTATTATACATAATTCTGTACTTTCTAGGTATGCGTAAATAATCCACATTTTTTGATAATGCTGAGATTGAAGTTATTCTTGAACTATTCCTATTTATCATAAATTACCTCACTATAGTGCTTATCAGGATACCCTTTAATTTTTAGGTTATTCCCCATTTTTTGTTTTTTCATAACTTTTTCAATTTCTGAATCATATTCTCCCGAAGTAAAGAGAAAAATTATTTGTTTGTTACCCAATATCTTAGGAACTTCATTAATTACATTTTTACGGTTAAGATGGTCTAGTTTACCTAACGGACTGTCAACGATTATTGGGAAATTAAATCCCGTATTCATTTTTAGAGAAGTCATTAATGCATATCCAAAAAGCAAGGCGCTTCCAGAACTTATTTCATTTGTGTAATCCTCACCACTAGTTTTTTTACTAATACTAAATACAAACCGATTATCAATGCTAACCGCGTAACTTTTTCCTTCATGATGAAGTTTTTTGAATGCAGAATTTATATCAACTATTAACTTATCTTTAACCTCATTTAATATTTCAGATCTAATTATTTTTAAAGTTGTAATTGTATCCGAAACCAATTCTTTTTGATTATTCATCAATCTCAATTTATCCTCAGTTGAAATCATGTTTTTAATTCTTGAATCCAATTCATTAATTTTATCTTTAATAAATCCAATCCGATAGTCAATATTACCTTCTTCTTTAATTAATTCTTCCTCTTTATTTTCCAACTCTGAACGTTTTTTTGATAGTTCTTTAATATCTAATTTGTCAGAAGACCTTAATTTATTATCAATTTCGTTGATATCTTTAGTTACCTTATTTTTTCTGTTCTCAGCAGATTGAATTTTTTCTGACAAAATTCCTAACTCTCGATTCAACGTATCAACTGTTGATTTTATTAAATCCATATTTCTATATCCATTTTTAACAAAATCTTCCAAAGGTGAATAATCTTCACCTTCCAAAAGTTTCTTTATCTTTTTCAGATCTGTACATTTTTGTCCGCAAATACAAAGCTTATCAGAGATTATCTTTTTCAGTATATTATGGTCTATTGCAGGTGGATAATTCTCAGATTTTTGGATGTGATCTATATCTTTTTCTAACTTAGTTCTATGCTTTTCAGTTATATTATAGAACATGAGTTCTACATTGGTTTTTTGTTCAAGCACCAAGTCATCACTAATCTCCTTATTTAAACTTTTTAGTTCTGCCAACAACTTTTTTCTGTTTGATTCTAAGTTTAATATAAACTTTTCATCAGATTCACTCAATCTCTTTGACAATTCAGATAGCTTGGCTTTGACTTCATCTCTGTTATTCAATATCTCAGTCCGTTCTTTATTTTTGAGTTCTATAATTTTTTTGTATTCTTCCAATTCAGCACCCAAAGACTTCATATCAGAGGAGTCAGAGTTTGACATTATCTGTTTATGTATTTTGTTATAAATTATCTCTAAATCATCAATAATTTCATCATATTCATCCAATCTACATAATTGTTCAATTGATTCTTTAATCTGAGTTTTTGATTCCTTTGAACTGTTCTTTCTAAGTTTATCTTCCAATACTTCTCCATCCATCAAGAAGAAATCACTAACTTCTTCCGGTAACAGTTCATTTATTTTATGTGTTGCCTCTTGAAATGTGTGACGCTTTGAACCTTCCTTTGTCGCCTCAATAAATATAATTTCATCATTACCAAAACTGGCGTACCGATTTTTAGAATCCGAGAGGTATTTAATAGTTCGTTCAATTTGAGGATACTTTTTATTATTTTTTTCAAAAGTTAATTTAACTGACACTTCCAACTCTTCGCCCTTCGAATTAATTCGTGTGGCATCATTAAGGATTCTACTATGTTTACCTTTTCCAACTTTCAAATTACCATAAAGACACCATTTTACAGCATTCAACAACGAAGTTTTTCCCGCATTATTTAGTGCAACAATTGGAAATATGTTTCCGTTTTTAAATTCAAAATTTGCCTCTTGAAAAGGTCCAAAGTTTTTTATTTCAATATTTATTAATTTCATATTACTTTCTTGTTAATCAAATCCTCTATCTTTTTTAGACGATAATCAGGATCTTTTTCCTCCTTATTTATTAAAAATAGTTCTTTGATTATTTTAATTATTCTTTCATCCTTAATTTGTTCTTTATGAACTCGCTTTTTAATTTTATTTAGTTCCATTTGCTGATTTTTTTCTCAATTTCCTTTTTATTTTTTGAGGCTTCTGAATATATCTCAATTCGTCTTTTTTCTTTGTTGATAATATTTAAATCGTTCGATTTATCTTTAGATCTGCTTATTAAGTCAACGATATTTGAAGGACGCTTTTCTTTATATTTTCTCAACAATCTCCCTCTTCTTTGTATAAATTCTTTTTCATTTCCTGTTGAAGACATAATGATTGCATTTGTGGCAGAAGGAATATTTATCCCTTCATCTAATATCTTGATTCCAATAAGCACATCAAGTTTTCCTTCTGAAAACTCACTTTTTATCTCTCTTCTACGTTTTTCTGAAATTTCACTAGTGAACAGGTGACTTTTAATACCTCGTTTCAATAAATAATCAAGAACTTCTTTCTTAAATTTTGGCGCAGTAAATATAATTGTATTTTTCAATTCAATATTATCACAAATCTTTTTAAATATTTTAATCTTTGCTTCTGTATTTTTTAGTATATCAGACCTATATCTCAGAAGTTCCTTTACTTTTTGTTCCCTTTTACTTTTTGATAACTCTTTATTATGTCTAACTTGTAAAATTTGTTTAGTCAAATTGCTATATTTTTCATCTTCTTTTTTGTTGAGGTAAACTTCTTTGAAATTATAATTATATTCATTTAGAAATCCATAAGTATATATGGCATCATATAATGTTAATTTACTCTTCAATATTCTTGTAAAATACTTTATTAATTTTTTTGATCCTTCCTCATCAAAATATCTTTTTGGTGTTGCAGATAAACCTATTCTTGCAGAATATTCAGATAATAATCCTTTCTGATAAAGGTTGGCGCCAGCATTGTGTACTTCGTCACATAATATTAATTTATTTTTCGTATTAAATTTGGAAATTTCACTTACAAAAGAACGACTATAAAACGTATCATATGATACAAATATTACCAAGTCTTTGATAATTTTACGATTAAAATTTGATATTTTTCTTTTTATTTTTCCTTGCCAATCTTTTCCTCGAGCAATGAATAATTGATCCATATTCATTTTTTCTGAAGATACATAATCGAGAGCATAATCAAAATACCATTGATCCAAGATTGGAATTGTTGGCGCAACAATTACTGAAAGACTTTGTTTGTTTGATAAATTATATTTTGTTATTGCCGACCAACCAATTATCGATTTACCTGTCCCGGTTGGAAGTTCAATTATACCTTTCTTTGTTTTAAACCAGTCGTTTATTGCATCTGTTTGATAAAACCGCAATTTTTTTTCAATGCTGTTCTCTGTAACTAATCTTTTTATTATGCTATTTAATTCAGTTTTTGAACCAATTCGCTTATCATATCCTATTTTTTCAAGATGTTTCATTGTTTTTGAAAAATCTAATTTATCAAATCTATTTTTTGGATCGAATACATAATCGTTAAAAATCTTTTTATGCCCTTCAACTCTTTCTTGTTCATTCCAACTGGAAAATATTTCCATGTTTTCATAATTCTTTTTAAATCCTGAATACGTAAAGTTTTGAGAACCGCTAAAAACTATTTTATTACCTTCATAGTCTTCCAAAATATATTTTTTTGTATGTACTGGCTTAGTTTTATCATAAATATAATTTATATTAACATGCCCCTTCTTGACTAAATAATATAAAACTGCGAGCGAGTCTTTTTGTACTTCATTAACAATATTATTAATATCTTCCTCAATTTTTTTATGAACTTTGTTTATTGAAAGTTTTGGATTCCCTTCAAAGTTTTCTAACCCACCTCTTAGATCTATTAGGATATCCATCTTAGAATTATTTTTAATTAATGGAATTAGCGTATCAACTATTGCTCTGAATACATTTGAATTAAAATATGCGGTTAATATATCTGTTTTTCTAGAGTTTGATAATAATTCAATCATCACTCTTTCAAACTCATCTTGATCAGAATAACTATCATATGTTTTTTTGAACGCAATTTCTTTAAAGGTCTTCATTTTTTATTTTCTCCAAGATTAATTTATCTATTTCAGCATTCAAATCTGAGGCAGAAGTTATCTTTTCAGCTAGTTTATTCCTCTCAGTGTTTCCCAATGTCTCATAGAATTTTTGAACTTCAGGTAATTGGAGAAATTCTCGCTTAAAAGTTTCAGGTTTATTTGACTTAAATATCATTGCTAGCAGAGAATTCACTATTTTTTTTGTTTTTGGCAATTCATACCCAACATAGTTTATACATGAAAAGGACAATATTTCTTCTCTAATTTCTTTTCGAACCCGTCTACTAAAATATATGTAACCTCTTCTTATTATGTCTCCGTTAATTTTGTTAGTTTCTTTAATAATATTGTTTGTTATTTTATCTCCAAGAAGATAGTACTTATACAAATAGAATAACAAATAGAAGTCATCCAAATAATCTTTAAAATTACCTTCGTCAGGGATAACATCAATAGGATTAAATAAGTATGCAATAACCAAATTTATCTTGATTTTTATGTTGTTGTCTAACAAAGGAATTCTTGAAAAATTAAATAACAGATTAATCATTTCGGGAATGGCAATATAAACTTCGTTATCAATTATTCGTCCCTTCATAATTTTCTTAAGAGAGTCTATGTATTCTTCAATCATATTTCTCCTAATCAAAAACAATATTTAAGAGCTTCGAAAGAACTTGAAATACTTCCCAAACAAATTATACACAATTGCTCCGACA
>CAYFOG010000002.1:0-95611 GCA_964344705.1 Candidatus Woesearchaeota archaeon
GACCATTCAAAGAGATGAGAATGCAACTCGAGTTGGCGAATTAGAAGAAGCATTGGATAATGCTGAAGATAATGATAGCGATAGTTTAGGATTGATTACTGGAATTTTAATAGGTGGAGCCGTTGGTGGAATAATCGGTACACGATTAGCCAGTAAACCTGAAGTTGATTACGGAATGGAAATTCTTCAGGCACCAGAAATTCCAGAAAATTTACAACCTTACGCTCCTTCTACTGAAGAAGAGTAATTAAGTGAGAAAATATAAAAATGAAATACAGACTTCCTGAACTAATTGAAGAAATAAATTCAAAGAATCCAAGCTGGACTGAGGCACGTATTTCATGGTTTGTTGATTCAATTAAAGAAGACGGATCCAATTATAATGTATTAACTAGAGCTGATCGAAAAGTTATCTCTGGACTTTCAAAGTCTAAATTAGAATTATATGTTAGTTCATTCTTGGGAGCACCGATCTTGAAGAATGCGGTTGAAGAGTCAAGAAAGCTTATCTCTGATGCAAACAATTATTCACAAAAAATTACTCACGACGCACGGAAGTCTGCTCAACAAATCAAAAATGAAACAGAGAATTCCATGGAACAACTATTGAGTAATGCAGAGTCTGAAGCTGAAAAGATTAGGGATAATGCAAGCATCGAAAGTAAGAACTATTTAGATAACTTGAACGCTGCTGGAGTGGTTGAGTTATATGAAGGAGATTTACCTGCTGAGGCAACTCTAATGAGAATGCCAAAAAAAGTACTTTCAGATTATGCTCAGTTAATGAGGTGTGATATTGAGCGTGAAATGACTAAGAAAGATATTGTAGATACTATTCGTAATAATTATGAAGGTCTTGGAAAAACAGTAATTGTTGTTCCTGACAGATCAGGTCAAATTGAGCAAATTAATCAAGAAAGAATGTCACTTGAACTTATTGAAAATGCTATTTCTTTGAGAGAAAATACTATTTCTGAAAAAGAAGGAGCAGTTAAAAATTCCACACAACGTCTAGAAGATTTACTCAAAAGCAAGGAATATAAAGAGAAACAGGTTAAACGTTTAAAATTAGCTCAACGTATTGGATATGTTATGGCGGGAGCAAGTTTGGCAATCGGTGCAGGACTTGGCGAATATACTGGAATAACTGATTTTGTTGACTGGACTCATTTACGAGGATAAATCTAATTCGAAATTGGGACGCTTGCGTCCCTCTTTCTCCGATTTTTTGAAAATTGATTGAGCATAAGCCTTTTAAACTATGTTTATCCAGATGGATTACTGGTCCAGTGGCGTAGCCTGGTTAGCGCGCACGACTGATAATCGTGAGGTCGCAAGTTCAAATCTTGCCTGGACCACTCATCTTTTCTTACCAAGAATTGTTAATTTTTTTCGATTTTTTCTGAACGCTAAAAGGTATATTATCGGTAACAATCCCAGAGAATTAATTATTAGAATTGCTATGAACCAAGGTTTTTGAGAATTTTTTGCTGAATGCCATAATCCAAATCCTTTCCAGATTATGCTCCATGCTAATGTTAAATATAATATTGGTGGCGTAATAATTGTCATGAGCACGTAGTCTAATGCCATACAGATTTATTTTTCTTGACGAATAAAAAGATATCTTTTTATTGATACACTTGTACTAAATTATATGCAAAGTGGTTGTCTCTTTTAGTTCTCAAAGACAATTTAGCTAGACATAATTATTTAAATCTTAAGGAGGTTGTATTGATATGGCCGACTTAAGGAAACTTGCTGAAATGTTGCAAGACTCAGAAATTACAATTTTGAAGAGTTTGGCTAAACGGGAATTGATTGATGCTCATAAAGATTTGACTAAATCTGAATTTTATCGGAGTGCTATGTATCTAGAAAATAAGAAACTTGTAGACATTGTTCGTGCCGAAAAGAAAGTTGTAGTTCTTGATCGAAATGGAAAAAATGCTCTTGATGTTGGATTACCGGAATTGAGATTATTAGACATGCTTCGAAAGGAGAACTTGATTTTGAGTGAGGCAGAGAAGCGTCTTGGAAGTGATGAACTCCGATTTGCAATGGGTTATTGCCGAAAAGCAGGATGGATTATTATTGACAATGGCGGGTTGAAAATTACTGCCGAAGGTCGAAAAGTTAAATCCAGCGAAGAGTCAAAATTGTTGAAGCGAATTGGAACTGGTGAAGTTGATTTGGACGGCTTGGTTGATGCTGAGCATGCTTATGTTTCATTGTCCAAACGGAAGAAAATGATTGTCACAGTTCCTCGAGTAAGCATTCATTTGCGAGGAAATGCTCTAGGTTTAGAAGTGCTTAAATTCCTACCAAAGGGCAAAAGAATTGAGCGTTTAACTCCGTCAATGCTTAAATCAGGGGCCTGGAAGGGCGCAACATTTAGACGATATGATGTTGAGGCGCCTGTTCCCACAGCAAATATAGGCAAGAAGCAGTTATACTTACAATTCTTGGATGATATTCGATTGAAAATGGTTGAATTGGGATTTGAAGAAATGGATGGTCCTCTTGTTGAGACTCAGTTCTGGAATTTTGATGCTCTTTATCAGCCACAAAATCATCCTGCTCGAACTTGGACGGATACGTATCATTTGGAAAATCCAAAAGTTGGAAAACTTCCGGAGAACAATATTGTTAATGCAGTCAAGTCTGCACATGAGAATGGTGGAAAAACTGGTTCGTTAGGTTGGAGATATTCTTGGAGCAAAGATATTGCAAAGCAGTTAATGCCTAGAGCTCACACTACTTCAGTTTCTGCGAGACACATGGCTGGAGATTTTAAAGTTCCTGGGAAATATTTTACTATTGGTCGAGTGTTTAGACCAGATGTTCTTGACGCAACGCACTTGATTGAATTCAATCAGCTAGAGTTTATGGTTACTGATGAGAATTTGAACATGGCGAATTTGATGGGTGTTTTGAAGAAGTTTGCTGAAGAGTTTGCTGGCGCAACAAAGGTTAGATTCCTTCCAGATTATTATCCATTTACGGAGCCGAGTGTCCAGATTGATGGTTGGTCTCCTGAGCTTGGAAAGTGGGTTGAACTTGGTGGAGCAGGAATATTCAGACCCGAAATTACTGAGAGTTTAGGAATTAGCGCACCGGTTTTGGCTGGAGCATTTGGAATAGATAGATTATTTCAGAAGAAGATTGCAAGCAAAGATATTCGGGAATTGTTCAGCGATGATTTGGCTTGGCTGAAGAGAAAGGAGGTTTTGATATAATGCCAACATTAGATATCCACAAGCAAGATTTAGAAGAACTTGTAGGTAGAAAGTTTACTCTTGAAGAACTTGAAGGTGCTTTGAAGTTTGTCAAAGGAGAAATTGATGGAGTTAATGGTCACGAATTGAAGATTGATATTAAGGCAACAGACAGACCGGACTTGTGGAATGTCGAAGGAATTGCTCGAGCATTGCGCGCCCATTATTCTAAGAATCAAGGCATTCCAAAATATTCAATGAGCAAGCCAGAACTGACGATTAATATTTCTGAAAAAGTTAAGAAAGTTCGACCTTGTATTGCGGCCGCAATTATTAGAAATATCAAAGTTGATGATGATATTCTTAAGCAATTAATCCAAGCTCAAGAAAAGATTGCTGGAACATTTGGACGTAGAAGACGAGAGGTCGCAATTGGAATATTTGAGTTGGATAAAGTTGTTCCACCTTTACTTTATACTGCGACAAAGCCAGACGGTTTGAAATTTGAACCGTTAGATGGCGGACGAAAGATGAGTCCCGGAGAAGTTCTTGAGATTCATCCGAAAGGAAGAGAATTTGGACACTTGGTGAAGCATCATGATGTTTATCCAATTATTTTAGATGGAGCAAATGATGTTGTTTCGATGCCACCAATTATTAATTCAGAAAAGTCTGGTCGAGTTACAAAGCGGAGTAAGAATTTGTTGATTGAAGTTACAGGTCTTGAGATGAGAAATGTTGAAACTGCTTTGAACATTTTAGCAATGAGTTTGGCAGACCGTGGCGGAAAGATTGAACAAGTTAATATTATTGATCGTTCAGGAAACGCAATTGTAACTCCGACTTTTGCTGTTAAAGAAATTAAAGTAGATAAGTATTTGATAAAGCGAACTTTTGGATTTATGCCTAGTGACAAAGAGATTAAGAGTTTGCTTGAGCGAAGCAGATACAATGTTCTCTCAATTGACAAAAATGATGAAGGACATGTACATATTGAATTACCAACTTACCGACAAGATGTAATGCATGCGATGGATGTGGTTGAAGATATGTTAATGGCTTATGGTTTTGATAATATTGAACCGAAGTATCCGGAGTTCTTTACTCAAGGAGATTTACAACCGACAACAATTCGAAATCGAAAACTTCGAGAGATTATGGTTGGAACGGGTGCTCAGGAAATTTCAACTTTCATTTTGACAAATAAAAATAATTTGTTTGATAAGATGAATTTACCTGATGATGAAATTGTTGAAATTGCAAATCCAGTTTCAAGTAATTGGTCAGTGTTACGAACTTGGTTAACGCCGTCTCTTGTAGAATTTTTGAGCAAGAATACTAATGTTGAATATCCTCAGAAGATTTTTGAGTTAGGACAATGTGTAAAATTAAATACTCGCTCTCAAGTGGGAAGCGAAGATATGTGGAAGATGGCTTATTCTGAAGCAGGAACTGGAATGAATTTCACTCACGCTAAATCTGTTTTACAAGCTTATGCGCGGACAATTGGAAAAGAATTGAAAGTTGTTGCGAAAGATCATCCAATGTTTATTGAAGGAAGATCGGGTCAAGTTTATTTAGATGGAACTGCTGTTGGAATTATTGGTGAGTTGCATCCTCAAGTTTTGAATAATTGGAAGATTGAAGTTCCAGTAGTAGTTTGGGAAGTTGAAATTAAATAGTTAATAATTTTTTAACTTTATTTCTGCCAATTGCTAAAATAAATGGTGCTAATCTTGGACCGGCCGGTTTGTTGATTAGAATTTTGTAAATTGGTTGGAAGAAATCTTTTGCTCCAATTTCATTTTCTTTTGTGATTCTTCCAAATTCTTTGAACAGTTGCTTTTCAGTTAGGTTTTTTGACAAAACTTTTGTTAAATCTTTGATTGCTGATTTTTGATTTTCAGTTAATTTGATTCTTGGAGTTTTTTTATTTATTTTGAATACATATCTATCTGTTGCAAACTCATTAATCCAATTCCAAGCGCAAGTTAGAACCTGCGTGTATCTGTCTTTGTCAATTTTTCTTTTTAGGTTTAAATGTGTTAATGCAACTTTAGTATTTCCTTGATAAATATTCATCAATTCAACGCAGTGCTTGAATGAAGGTTGGACTGGCATTGTTCTTGAAACTTTATCAACCACAGACATTCGATAAACTCTTTTGTTTTGGATTCTTTCTTTATCATTTACTTCTTCTTTTCCAAATGCAACTCGTTCGGTGAAATAGAAATCTTCGTAGTGTTTTATTATTCCTTCATCCATCGGATAGAATATTTCTGTTTTTGGAGTTCTTCCGGCAAAAGTATATCTTGCAACTTCAGGAGTGTAAAATTTTAAAACATCTGCGAGTGATTGCGCATTTCCTGCTGACGAAGACATCTTTCCCGTTCCACCTTTCATATTTATGAAGTCATACATAGTATAATCTGGAGCAATCCAATCAAAGAGTTTTACGATATCTTTTCCAACAGTGTAAGAACTTCCATAAGTTGAATGATCTTTACCTCCTGGTTCGAAATCAACCTTTTCGTAAGCCCATCGCATTGGCCAATCGGCTTTCCATACGAGTTTGATATTTCCATTCTTTCTGAAGTCTAGTGTTTTTGTTTTGCCTTTACTGTTTTTGTAAGTTACAGTGTAGTTTCCATCATAGTCAATTATTTTTGTATCATCTTTTCCAGATTCTGAATCATAAACTGAAGCAGGATACCAATCATCGGCAAGAGGAACTTTTCTGTATTTATCTAGAATTTCTGCAATCTTTTTTCTATTTTGTAGCGCAGTTTTAATTCCTGCAGTATAAACTTTCTTTGGATACTGAATTCCTTGGTTGATGAACTCTGGGAAAATTCCAACAAGTTTTACTGTGTCTTCTAACTCGGCTTCGAGATATTGAGCATAAGATTTGTGTTTTGTTCCAAAAACATTTGGAACGTTTATTACGGGTTTTCCCAAATTCTTTTTCAGTATATTTTTCTTAGGCATGTTTCCAGGAATTTTTCTGAAACGATCGAAATCATCCCAAGAATAAATGAATCTAACTTTTGCCCCAGCATCTCTTAGAGCTCTTGCAACAATATCTGTAGTTATTATTTCTCTAAAATTTCCAAAGTGAATTGTTCCAGAAGGAGTAATTCCTGAAGCAACAGTAAAAGATTTTTTGTTGCGAGATTTAATCAAATTTTCAGCAATCTGATCTGCCCAATACTGAGATTTCATATAGTTCGTAGCTTGTGCAACTTCTTAAATTTATCTAGAAATGATCAAAGTTGCACTTGAGTTTACGCCCGAAATATTTCGAACAATATCTGAAACAAATTCGTCCATTCTTTGAACATCTTCAGTTTGGATTTTTGCAATTATGTCCCAGCTTCCAAATAATTCATGAACAAATTCTATTTCGTCGTATTTCCTTAGTTCGGAATAAACATTTCTTTCTGAACCTGTTTCTGTTCCGATTAATAGCATTGCGCTTATATTTGTCATAGTTTGCGTTAGAATGTTAATATAAAAAGGGATTGATTAGTCATCATTTACACGGTCTTCAAGTTGTTTTCGAGGAAAATACACTCTAATTCCGCTTCTTTGATCCTCTTCCCATCCAATGTCATCTTTACAGTGGCGTGGAATAAAAAAACCAACCTTTCTTGGCGTTAGACTGTGATTCTTCATTCGTCGCTCGACAAACAAATGACTGACTATGTCTGCGGCAGTGATTCTAGGATTGTTAGTAACATAATCAATAATTTCTTTTACAAGTCTATCATGTCTTGCTTGTTCTTGTTTACCCTTCTTACTAAAGTAACCCATTTTGAGTATAAATTGAACGAGCCTGACATAACACAAATCTAAGATTTGCGAATGTCATCCTCTTACGAGCCTGACAGGATTTGAACCCGCGACCTATTGGTTAAGAGCCAATCGCTCTGACCAGACTGAGCTACAGGCTCGTTGTCTAATCGTTCTAAAAGACCTTTATAAAACTTTCCAAGCGGGTTTGGTGATTATAGGAATTTTCCCATAAGGAACCCAGCAATTGCTCCGATTAGCAATCCTTGGATGAATTCTTTTAGTCCGTATTCAATTTCCTCTCGTGTTAATTTTTTTACCATTTATCTATTCTTTCCAGGGAGAACTTCTCTTAACTCAATTGCACCCAACATAGTTATAACTGAACCAATTCCTACAAATGCTGGACCATGTAATGCCTTTATCAATTCTTGTCCAGGAATTAGGATTAAGTTTGAGTAGAGCATTATCAAATAAAGACCATATCCTGCCCACGCGGTTCCGATAAAAATCATTAGAAGTCCAAGAAATTCATGTGTTTTGATGTTGTGCGAAACCATACTGAATTAATTATATGATTATTTATATAGTTGATTAACTCTGAGCGGGTGGTTACATACTCAAGCGCAAGCTTTATAACTGAAAATTCGTGAGAAATCACACGGGGCCATGGGGTAGCTTGGTATCCTTCCTGCTTTGGGAGCAGGCGACCGCGATTCAAATTCGCGTGGCCCCATCACTCTGTTTTAGAAAAACAGAGAACAAAAAGTGGCTGGATAAACCAGCCATGCAATCTTTGAGAGATTGACTCACTGCGGGTATGGTGTAGTCTGGTATCACTCCTCCTTGCCAAGGTGGTAACCCGGGTTCAAATCCCGGTACTCGCATTCAAAAAATGACAATATTGGAAATTTCTCAGGAAGAAGCAAAGAAAAGCAAAGGAGTTTATTTGGATGTCCGTCGAAATGATGAGCGAGCCAAAGGTCATATTGAAAATGATTTGCATATTTCGACTAAAGAGTTAGAAGATCGATATGAAGAACTTCCAAAAGATAAATTGATAATAGTTTATTGTGGTGGTGGAACTCGGAGCGTTTATTCAGCATTATTCTTACATTCTAAAGGTTATAATGCCAAAAGTTTGATTGGAGGATATAGTCTATATAAGGCAGAGTAACATATTTAAAGAACTGACGACATTGAATCTTATGATTGAAACCCATGAATATGGAAAATGGGCATTTCTGCTTGGAGTACTAGTTTCCTTGTTCTCCGCAGTTTTGACCGGCTTCCTAGGCGCTGCCTCAATTGTCTCAATTCTTTTTGTTTTGGGATTGATTGTAGGACTCTTGAATGTTTCTCGTGAAAATTCTGTAACATTCTTGATAGGTGCAGTTGTTTTGTTATTGTTGGGAGTCGGCGGAGTAAGCACTCTTTCACAAATTGCACTTGTTGGCTTCGCAGCTGAATACGTAACAACAGCACTTGGTAGCTTTATTGCATTCGTTGGTGCTGCAGCATTAGTTGTAGCAGTTCGAGCAATTTTAGATACAAATGAAGGCTTAGGAAAAATTCGACTAAGACGGAAGTAGAAATACTTTCGTTTTTCTTTTTTTTCAAATTTTAGAAAACAAATGCTTACCTTTCTTAATTTTTGTTCCGGATTTTATTGGTGTTGATTTTATTAATGGAACTTTCTTTAGTCCGATTTGTTTTGCAATTTCTTCTGAAGCATTTGGAATAATTGGATAAGTTAATGCTGAAATTAATCTCAGACTTTCAGCAAGATTGTACAGAACTTTATCTTTTGCTTTACCTTCCAAAGTCCAAGGTTTTGTTTTGTCTACATATTGATTAACTTTTGCTATGAATTTCCAAATTGTTGCAACGCCGTGGTGGAATTCAAAATTATTTATGTTTTTGCTTAATTTCTTTAGCGCTTGATTGTATTCTTTCTTTAGTGTTGAATCATATTTTCCTGCTGGAACTTTTCCTCCTGACTTTTCAATTAAATTCAATGAACGAGAAAGAAGATTTCCAAGAGTATTTACTAACTCAGCATTGTGCCTGTCAATCAAATCCTCTTCTGAATAATTCCCATCTTGGTTTGATGGAATGCTTCTTAGGAAATAGTATCGGACTGTATCCAAACCGTAAGTACTGATTTGATCAAAAGGATCGATTACATTTCCAAGAGATTTAGACATCTTTCTTCCTTTTTCATCATTAATGAAACCGTGCACCAATAATTCTTTTGGTGTTGGAAGTCCTGCGGAGAGCAACATTGCTGGCCAATAGATTGCATGGAATCTTGATATATCTTTACCAATTATGTGTGTCTGAGCCGGCCACCATTTTTTGAATTTGTTTGAATTTGAACCATAGCCAACACCAGTTATGTAGTTCGGTAAAGCATCTGCCCAGACATAGATTACTTGATTTTTGTCTCCAGGAACGGGAATTCCCCAAGGCAATCTTGATTTGTCTCTTGAGAAAGAAATATCTCTCAAGTCTTTTCTTAGGAAAGACAAGATTTCATTTTTTGCTGCCTTTGGCTGAATTTTGTATTTATCTGTTTTGATGAGCGTGATTAATTTTTCTTTGTAGTCTGAAAGCTTGAAGAAATAATTCTCTTCTGAAATTGTTTCCAGTTTTTTTCCTGGATGAATTTCGCAACAACCTTTTACAATTTCTTTTTCAAGTAAGAATTTCTCACAACCCACACAATACTTTGCAGTATATGACTTTTTGTACAAATCTTTTGAGATTGCTTTCCAGAGTTTTTGAACGCCCGGCCAATGTTTTTTGGAATCAACAGTTCTAACAAATTGATTGTGAGAACTTGAAATGCTTTTGAAAACTGCTTCAACATTTTTTGCGTTTTTGTCAACAAATTTCTTTGTTGAAATTCCTTCTGCCTTTGCTGATTTGTAATTCTTTAATCCGTGATCGTCTGTTCCGGTTTGAAAAATAACTTTGCTTCCTTTTTGTCTGTAATATCGAGCTAGAAAGTCTGCTAAAATGTTTTCATAAGCGTGTCCGATGTGCAAATTAGCATTTGTGTACGGAATTGCTGTTGTAATATAAATATTTTTGATTTTAATCCACTTCTCCTAACTCAAAAAGTATAAATACCTTAAAAAGCGTTATGATTGTATGTGGTATTGGCTAACTAATAAAGTTCATGAATGGCTATTGTTTATATTAATTATTCTAGTTGTTGGACTGCTTTTCTTTCCAGAACCCACTCAAAATTTAGGCGGATATGCAGCTTCAAATGTGCGACCCGTTGCTGAGTTAGTTTTTTACTTTATGAAAGGCGTGTCTGACATTGCAGGTGGCATTCTGGATGCAATGTTCTCTTAATGTACCTAAAATCTTAAAAATAATCAAATTTATGACTATTTATGAAACATTACATATTTGCAGTTACGGTTACTGTAATTGTTCTAGGACTTTATTTTAATACTGAAGTTACAAAGGAATTCATATCTGGTTTTTTGAGTCGTCTTGCTGATATTCTTACCACTTTAAGCACTAAGTAATTTATTTATATCTCCAGTTTTTTAAGAAACGTATGAAACGAGTCTATCATAGCGTCAAAAAATACCATGTTGGTGCTACTCGAGTTCATTTGAGCTTGATGTTTGCTGCGCGAATTTTGATGATTTTATCCATTCCTTTATTATTTATTCGCGTTTATCGTCCATTTGCTATCGGATTGATTTTAGGAAGTTTATTGTTAAATAGCCCAATTATTCGCCAAGTTTATTATGTCAACTTTAAAGAAAGGAAAAAACCTCGCCACAAACGGAAGAGAAAATAAGTTCATTCGTAATATTTTTAAGTTTTGTAGCATATAATTTGCTAAGCTCTTTGAGCTACAACAAAGGTATACAAAATGGTAGACTTCAAAACACTAAGTTCCGAAGATATTAAATTCGGAAAAAACAACTTCGTTGAAGTGGCACGAAAAGTGGCAATTTCTGAGGAAGGTGAAAACGAATTTATCTCTGTTTCACGGGGATTTTTTAATGAAGAAGGTGAAAAGCGTTATTCAAAGGGAAAGAATATTGCTCTTCCGTCCAATAAAGAAGTATTGGACAAGGTTGCAGACCTTTTGAAAGCTGCATAGGGCCTAACGGCCCTTTATATTCTTAGACTAATTTTACAACCTTATTAGCACTTTCAGCCAATCTTTCGTCGTGAGTTATTATGAAGATTTGTTCGATAAATTCTGAAACTTTTTCGTGGAGTATTTCAATGAAGTTTCTTACTGCAATTTCATCCAGATTGTGAGTTGGCTCATCCAAGATTAACATATTCAAAGACGGTGCTAGAACTCTTGCGAATGCAATCTTTGCTGCCAGACTTGCGAGCATTCTTTCTCCTCCTGAAGCAAAACCTGCAACATTTACCCAATCACCTTCAGCTTCCTTTAATTGTAAAGTGTAATCATTTCCAACAGTTGACAATCTCAAACTCGTCCAAGAATCATAAGGATAAATTTCCAACCAAACTGAAGCCATGACTTCATTCACTGCTAAAATTAACTCATCTCTCAAAACTTCTTGAGCTTCAACGATGGAGTTTTTTAGTTTGTCAAGGAATTCAACTTTTTCTCCAAGATTCTTTACTTGTTTTTCAGATTGCTTAAGTTTTGTAATCCTAGATTTTAATTCTTTCAATCGCAATTCTTTTTCTTCTACAAGTGTGGCTGAATTTTCCAAAGAGGTTTTAAGTTCCTGTGCGCGACGAATTGTTACATTATACTTTCTTTCAGCCTCAGTTAAAATCTCCGGTTTAAAACTGAAAGAAGTTAGTTTGCTTTCAACTGCTCGCAGTTCTGCAGAAAGTTTTGTTTCTCTTCCTTTTGTTTCGATTGCATATTTATCTTTTAGCAAGTTTTGAGTTTCAGTGTTAATTAAGTTGAGTTCATTTTCGATTGAAATTCTTTTAGATTCAAGCTCTTGCTTTTGTTGAGTTAATTGACTTATTTTGTGAGTATTTCTTCCAGACTCTAAGTTTAACTTATCTCTTTCCGAGTGAACATTCTTTTCAATTTCAATCTTTTCAAGAATGCTACTTTGATCTTTGTAAGCTCCTTCAAATTCTGAGATTTGCTTTTCTAATCTTCTTTGTTCTGTTTGAAGTTCATTGTTGTCCATGAGTCGTTTTGCAATCTCTTGTTTTCTTTCAGAAATTAAATTATCTTTAGTTGTAACCGTTAAATGATTTCTACAAATTGGGCAAATATCTGCAGCAATTTCAAGCTCTTGTATGTGTTTTCTTAAGTTATTCATTTCAGCAATATGCTCTCTGTATTGATTGTCAAGCTCTTTCTCGCGAGATTTTATGTTTGCAATCTTTTCACTCAAGTCAGTAAATTTATGTTCGGCTTCCATCGAGGCAAGCTTTTGTCTGAGTGCGTTTATTTCTGAAATCCTTTTTGAAAAATCTTTAAGCTTATCTTCTTGAATTGAAGCTTGCTTTTCTAGCTTAATTAATTCAGTGTTGAGTCTTTCTCTTCTTGTCCCGAGTTCTGATTTGGAATTTGTAAGCTCCTTTTTCCGAATTTCATATTCTTTTAAGCGTTGAGCAATTTCATCAGCAGTTAGCTTTATTTCTTTTCCTGCGAGTTTGAGTTTTATTTCCGACAATTCTTGTTCTAAAGATTTCTTTGTGTTTGTTAGCTGATTTAATTCTGCGTTAGCTTTTCTTAATGTGTCTACTTCTTTTTTGAAATTTTGCTCGTCTTGAAGAACTCCTTTGAGTTCAGCAGAGAACGTTATGTTTCGCTTTTTCATTTTTCCAAGCTCTTTTACTAGTAAGTTTATATTTATGTCAATTTCAGCGCGGTTTTCTTTGTTTAGAATTTCAGTTATATTTGATCGTCTTTCTTTGAGTTTATTTCTTAATGAGACACAAGTCTTTCTTGCGATTTCAAATTTGTCCAAATTCATTAATTCATCAATTTGTTTCTTTCTTTCAGCAGGCGTAAGTCTAAGTAAAACATCTGTTTCGTTTTGAAGAGAATAAACTGTTCTTAGAAACAAATCCTCGTCGATTTTTAACTTGTCAGCTATGTAAAAATTTACTGCTGTTGGATTTGGTCCAGCAAGAAGTTTTCCATTTTTGTCCTTGATGGTTCCTTCAGAAGTTTTATCAGACTCAATTTTTCGAGTTATTGTTAATTTATTGTTGTATGAATCTCTTATTTGCAATTCAATCTCAGCAATGTTGTTTTTAGATTCTTTGTTAATTAAGTCAGAAGTTTTTAGATCTCTTTTCTTCAATTCAGAGAAAGTTCCAAACAAACCATAAGCAATTGCTTGTAGTACAGAAGTTTTACCGGAGCCCATTCTTCCAATTATTATATTTGAGCCTTTGGTAAAATCAAGTTCTATGTCTTTATGCTTTCTCCAATTAGTTAATTTTATTTTGTCAATCATAGTAATTTTTCAGCTAGCTCAACGTTCCCTTCACTCAAAGCGCTGAATAAATTATTGAGCTTGGTCGCGTCTTTTATGTTCATTTTCTTTGCAAGTATTTTTACTCCTAAAGATTCAATTGAGATTTTATTCTGCTTTAAATCCGAAATTAATTTTGTCTTTTCCCCAACTGCGCGGGAAGTCAGTCTTGATTTGTCAACTTTGACCAGTGCCTTTTCCTGATATTTTTTTGTCAAAGTTCTGAAGGAAACATCACTAGGGATAAAACCTTCTGCCAATTCACCTCTCAGAGAGTATCTCAGTAGAGGAAGGAGTTCGTGAGAGTGATATTCAATTTTCTTTATGATGTCTTCTTGGATTTTTGATGTAATCTCTGAAGGTTTTTGACTATTTACTTCAATAACTTCATAATGAAGTATTCGTGATTTTTTCAGCTCAATAAATCTTGATGAAATATTTTCTTTTATGTCGAGAATTAATATTTTCTTTTTTGATTTACTTTCAATTCTTTTCATCTCAGTCATAACAGTTGAACCTGGAAGAACTACGGGAGCATTGGTTGTTGGATGCTTGTCGCTCTGCGCCCAATGAATATGACCTAAAATATGATAATCCATGTTTGTTGGCAAGTCGGAGTAGCTCATAATCTCCGGCGGTTGATGCGGAAGAAGTTCCTGGAAATTTTGATGGACTAAAAATAAATTTTTCATGTTCGGAAAGGCCTTAGGATTCCATTTCTTTACAACTTCTTTTGCGTAGAGTTCGGGCACGCTTGAAATCCCGTGAATTCCAATTCGCTCCTTTCCCACTTCGACGACGATTGAATCCTTTTCTAACAAATGAACGCTTCCCGCATTATGTAACACGTGGAGAGGATTTATGTATCCGTGCGGGCGTTTTTCGTGGTTTCCGTAGATTAGAATCACAGGAGGAATTTTTTGAGTTAGAAGCGCTTCTTTCCCATCTCTTACTCGGTTTACCAACTTTGGAGTTTTAATTTTTCCTTGGAGTGAATTAAATAATTGAATTGCAGGACTAATTACTTCAGGTTTGGGCAATCTTTCATGGAATACATCACCAGTTTGTATGATTAAATCAACCTTTTCTGAAATTGCTATGTCAAAAGCCTCTTTTGCGTTGATAAATGCATCATTTTTTCTTGGGCCGTGATGATCAAAACCCAAATGCATATCTCCGATTACTGCTATTCGCATGAATTAACTAAGTGCAAAATTGTTTTTAAGAATTGTAGAGCTTGAGACTATAATTCAAAATGATTATAAACGTGGTTCTGCTTGCTTAGTTATGGCTTTAAAAAATAAGAAGTCTAATTTTTCTGAATGGTACACTGAAGTAATTCAAGCAGCTGAGCTTGTAGATTATACTAATGTTTCTGGCGCAATGGTTTTACGTCCAAACAGTTATTCTCTTTGGGAATCAATCCAGAATTACTTGAACAGTCGTTTCAAACGAGACGGCGTTCGGAATACATATTTTCCAATGTTTATTCCCGAGAAATTGTTGAAGAAGGAATCAAAACATATTGAAGGTTTTGCTCCAGAAGTTGCTTGGGTAACTCATGCTGGAAAGTCTAAGCTGAAAGAGAAGCTTGCGGTTCGCCCAACTTCGGAAACAATAATGTATGATTCATATTCAAATTGGATTCGCTCATGGAAAGACTTGCCTTTGCGATTAAATCAATGGGTAAATGTTGTTCGGTGGGAATTCAAGCATCCAACTCCTTTTTTGAGAACTCGAGAATTCCTTTGGCAGGAAGGTCACTCAGTGTTTGCGACTAAAGAAGAAGCAGACAAAGAGGCTTTCAAGATGTCTCGGATTTATCGAGATACTTATGAGAAGTTGATGGCGGTACCTGTTCTTGAAGGATTAAAATCTGAGAAAGAGAAATTTGCTGGAGCAGACTATTCAATTAGTTTGGAAACGCTTATGCCTGATGGCAAAGCAATTCAAGCATGTACTTCGCACCATCTTGGTCAAAATTTCTCCAAACCGTTTAAGATTAGCTTCTTGGATAAGAATGAAAAAAAACAATTTGGATGGCAGAATTCTTGGGGGTTCAGCACTCGAAGCTTAGGAGTTATGATTGCAGTTCATGGAGATGACAAAGGTTTAGTCTTACCTCCGCGAGTTGCTCCGAACAAAGTAGTAATTGTTCCAATTTTGTTCAAAGGAAAAGAAGCCCCGGTTCTGAGAGCAGCAAATGCGTTGAAGAAATCTTTGAATAAATATGGCGCGATTTTAGATGATCGAGAAGGTTATTCTGCTGGACGCAAATTCAATGACTGGGAAGTTAGAGGAATTCCTTTGCGAATTGAAATTGGACCGAGAGATGTTCAGAACAAATCTGTTGTTGTTGCGCGTCGAGATACTGAGGAAAAAGTGAGTGTTAAAATTACAAAATTAGATTCAACAGTTTTAGCTATGCTTAAAGACATACATTCAAACATGTTTGACCGTGCTAAGAAGAAATTAATGAGTTCAATAGTCGAGGTTAATTCTATTGCTCAGCTTAAAAAAGCTGTTTCTGCTGGAAAGATTGCTCGAGCTCCTTGGTGCGGAAGTGCTAGTTCTGAAGATGAAATTAAATCTAAGACTGGAGCAAAAAGTTTGAATTCTGAACTTCGAGCAGGTGTTCGAGGAAAGACTTGTTTTGTGACGGGTGGCGAAGCTAAATATTTGACATATTTTGGGAAAAGTTATTAGTTTCCATTAGAAAACCTTTTAAATTCTCAAGCGAGAATAATATTATCATTTTAGGTGACATTAATGAGTAACCAAAAAATTGAACCGAAGAAGGGAACAACGACACTTGCTATGCGTTATAATGGTGGCGTAGTTCTTGCAACAGACAATCGAGTAACGATGGGAAACATAATTATCTCAAAAGTAGATAAGGTTTTTCCAGTCACAGATTTTCTTGCAATGACAACGGCTGGAACTGTTTCAGATAATCAAATGATTTTGAAGCATCTTCAAGCAGAAATGAAATTGTATGAATTGGAAACTGGAAAGAAAGCAACAATGGAAAATTTGAGTTCAGTTTTACAAAATATAATTTACAGCGGTTACAAATCTTGGAATCCATTCATGCTTCAAAATATTATTGCTGGGCTGTCTAAAGACGGTTCATTCAGACTAAAATCACTAGATCCTTCTGGAGCTTCAATTGAAGATCCATACACAGCAACAGGTTCAGGTATGATGTTTGTACTTGGATTGATGCAAGATTCGTACAAAGAAGGAATGTCTGAACAAGAGGCAGTTGATTTGGCAGTTCGTTCAATTCATTCAGCCGTTCGAAGAGATTCAGGTAGCGGTGATGGAATAAGTATCGCAATAATTGATAAGAAAGGATACAGACGACTTCCAGATAAGAACGTATCTATGATTCTTAACGACTAAAAACTTTACACTAATTATGGCAACAGTATTGCAACAAATCATAAATAAGATACCTAAGAGCAAACAGATTTCTAATCAGAGCTATGAGGGTGCGAATATAATTCTTTACACCAAAAGCAAGGATTTTTTCAAGAATGGAACTCCGACAGTAAGAGAACTTGTTAATGAATTCAAGAAGAGAATTGAGTTGAGATTGGATCCAAGTCTTTTGACAACCGAGAATAAAGCTGAAGAAATAGTTAGAAGTCATGTTCCTGAATCTGCCGGAATTACTAGAGTTTTGTTTGAACCAGCAAGAAGCGTTATGATTATCGACACTAAAAATCCTAATGAGGTGATTGGACAAAAAGGTTCTTTGATCAGAAAGATTAAGGAAGAAACACTTTGGAGTCCGGAAGTTAGACGAGACGCAGTTATTCAATCCAAAATTACTGATTTGATTCGAAGAGTTCTGCACGAAGACTCCGCTGAACGGAGAAAATTCTTGAACAAAGTTGGAGAACGTATTTATGAATTCAAACGAGCGAGAAATGAATCTGAGATGTGGGTTAGAATATCGTTCTTAGGTGCAGCTCAGCAAGTTGGTAGGTCTGCTTTCCTAATGCAGACTCCTGAAAGTAATATTCTAATTGATTGCGGAATTAATCCGGCAACTAATGATTCCTCAACTTATCCTCGAATTAATGTTCCTGAATTTGATATGGCTGAATTAGATGCTGTCGTTATTTCTCATGCACACTTAGATCACTGTGGTTTCTTACCATATATTTTCAAATACGGATATGACGGTCCGATTTATTGTACGGCGCCAACTCGAGATATTATGGCAATGTCGCAGTTGGATTACACCTCAATCGCAGTTGCACAAGGGAATAAAGGAATTTATTCTTCTAAGGAGGTAAAGCAAACTGTCAAAAATACCATTGCTTTGAAATACGGCTCAGTTACAGATATTACTCCAGATGTTAGATTGACTTTACACAATGCGGGGCATATTCTAGGCAGTGCTATGTGCCACTTTAACATCGGTGACGGGTTCCACAATTTACTTTATTCTGGTGATTACAAAGTAGTTAATACTAAATTATTGAATGGTTCACATTATACTTTCCCAAGAGTTGAGACGTTTATGACTGAATCAACTTATGGACATCCAGAAAGAGAATCTCCTGATCGAGACGTGTCTGAACGAGAATTTAAGAAACACGTTATGAAAGTTGTGAACCGCAAAGGAAAATTGTTAGTTCCAGTTCTAGGAGTTGGTAGAGCTCAAGAAATAATGGTGTTGGTTGCTGAGTTGTTTAAAGAGAAAGGAATCAAAGATATACCGGTTTATGTTGACGGAATGGTTTGGGATATTACTGCAATTCATACCGCCTATCCAGAGTTTTTGAGCACTGAATTGAGAGAAAAGATTAATTCAGGTAAGAATCCCTTTGCAGCAGAATTCTTTAAACAAGTTGGATCTGGAAAAGAAAGACAGCTAGTTATTGAAGGCGGACCAGCAGTTATTATTGCTACTTCAGGAATGCTTGTTGGCGGACCGTCTGTTCAATATTTGAAGAAACTTCATGATGACAAAAGAAATTCTATCGCCTTTGTTGTTTATCAGTTCTATAACAGTCCCGGCGACAGAATGCAGAAAGGAGAGCGAGTAGTAATGCTAGATGGCGAGCAACTTGACGTCAAAATGGAAGTTGTGACATTTTCGCTATCAGGTCATGCAGATTTCAAAGAATTAATGAATTATATGCAGAAGTTAAAACCTAGACCAAGAAAAGTTATAGTTGTTCATGGAGAAAAGTCTGCAACGATTTCTCTTGCAAGACATATTCATAAAAGATTTAGAATTGAGACAATTAGTCCTAAACCTATTGATAGTTTAAGGTTGAGATAATTAAACAACACTTGCTTTCCAAATAATTACGTCGTTGATTGGATAAATTGGTTTTGAAACTTTCTTTAATTCGTTTGAGAATTTCTTTATTGTTTCAACAGTGAATACATGTTCAGCATCCATTTTCTTAACTGCCTTTTCAATTACATTTTCAGAAAGTGTTCTGATTTCATGTTGAACTGCCTTAGACATTGCGTTTCTTGATCCCAATAAAATTTTGAATTTGATTTTTGTTCCGTGCTTATCTGTTACATAGAAAACAGATTCAATTCGAGTTACAGCTTTTCGCCCAGTTCTTGAAACTTGAGCATCGCTTACAAAGAAACCGCGAGATTCGGTTATTGCAGTATCTCCTTGTACTTTGATGATTTCAAATTTAGCTCGAGAATTATTGTCTCTGGATGAACCAGTAATTTCTTTCATGTTAATCATAATCATTCGTCCAACTAATTCTGAAGGTTCGTAAGCAGTAACTTGAGGGAGTGCTTTATTCTTATGAATCTTTGGTGCCTTAACTGGGAACCATTTCTTCTTACCTTTTCTTGTCTTCAGTTTTGTAGTTTTCTTTGCCATTAGTTTACCAATAGTTGTGCTCTCTTTGGATTGTAGGTCCAGTTTTCAGGCAGAACTTTATTCTCCTTGTAGTATCTTTGCATTCTAAGGATTTTTGATTCTGTTAATTTAAGTCCTCGAATGCTGACTTTGTCTTTCTTGTTTACTTCTAAGTGCTTTCGGATTGCGATAGCACGCTTGATTAGATTTTTCAAATCTTCTGGAATTTCTCCAGTTAATTTATTTTCTTTAAGAATTTGAGTTATGCTTTTTTTGGTTACGTTCTTTACAGATGGAATTCCGTATGAGTCTCTCAAAGTAAGTCCGATTAATGCTGAAGACATACCTTGTTTTCCAAACTTAACTACCAAAGTCTCAACTTCTTTAGGTTTCTTATCTACCCACTTTGGTACTTCGGCCTTTAGAGGTTTGTGACTTCTAGACTTTCCCTTGACTCTTGCGTGTATTCGTGCCATTGTATTTGAAAGTTGAACAAACTTGATAGAACATTAGTCCGATCAAAGCTCGCTTTCACCAACTTTGTCTAACTGTGCTTAATTTGTGATGTTTATAAACTTTGCTTTTGGCTCACCGATACAAATAAAAAGATTCCAAGCATAATATATTAACGGGATGACCGTAAGTGAATTTTATTCTTTCAGCATTAGACCTCGAGGACTGTGTAGAGATTTTAGTCGGAGAGCTGAATTGATTAAAGATTTGTCTGAATATTGTATAGATCTCCAATATATTGAAGTTCATATGAATGAACGTGAAGCATACCAAAAGGCTGAATTAAAGCTTGAAATTGAAGGTACAAATTTAGATAATGTTCGAGAAATTCTTAAACCGTTTGGACTTGAAAAACAGATTTTGGATTAACTAACTTTATTATATCTGGCTCGGGCCTCGACTCTTTCTAATTGGCTGAAAACCTTTTCTTGATTGTAGGCTTTTTTGAACTCATTCCAATAAGTAACCCAGTGAACATGATGCTTGCTTTTGAAGCATTCTTTCAACAAATGAATGTCAACTGCTTTGTCTTCCAAGCGGATTGAAATTTTTCCCAGCCCAAAATCAATTAGGTATAATTTATCGTTCCAAATCATGTTTGAAGTAGTTAAATCTCCATGAATTATATCGTTTTGATGCAGTTTTTTTATTGATTTTCCTATATCTCGGCAAACTTTTCTTTTGAGTTTTTCATTATCTCTGTCAAGTAAGTCTCTAACCTTTACTCCATTAATGTGTTCAAGCTCAAGCCTCATTTTCTTGTCATCAACACTCAAAACTTTTGGAACATTAATTATTTTCCCGGCCTTTCTTAGAATTTTTGCCTCAGAACGAGTTCTTGTTTTTCTCAATCTTTGATCAATTTGAGGAAGACGATAAGATTTTTTTATTCGTTCCTTTAAAATTGAAGCTTTTTTCTTGAATATCTTTGCCTCAGCGCCTTGAGCAATTAGTTTCATATATTCTATAAGTTCCTAATGTTTTTATCTTTTTGTTATAGTAATAATTTATGGATGCTGAACAAATTGAAATGCTTAGATTGGAGTCACCAGAATTTGACAAGTATTGTCGCAAGAAGAATATTCAAAAAAGAATCAATCAAGCAACAATTTTTTCAGTTATGGAAGGAACCGCAATTGGTTTGCCTTTGTATGTATACAATACTTCAGACCATCCTGTCTTTCAGATTGGATCATTACTTTATGGTTTAACTCTTGGAATTCTTGGATTTTATTATCCTTCTCTTTCTGCTGAAAGAATTGATGAAGAAATATTTGAAGAGGCTAAAAAGCTTGAGAAACTTCTGGATGAAGAAGAATTATTCTAGCATTCTTTTCAATTCATCAGTGTTTTTAGAAAAATGAATTATTGTTGCAGCCAGGAATATAACTCCTGTAGCGATTGAAGATATGCCTACTGCGAAGAACCACGGCGCAGTTTTTGCAAACCCAATAAATCCTGCTCCTGCCAACAAAAAGGATAATGCTGTTCGAATTAATGCCAAAGAAGTTCGGTCTCTTGCTAATTCTGTTCGTTTATAGGCAAGCGAGACGCGTAATTTTTCTCCTCCGCGACCGTTCATGAGTTACGTAATTTCTATTTCTATAAAAAGATATATGTTTTTTTGAGACGAAACTATTTTATATTTATGATAAACTATATTTTCATGGTGAGACAAAGTTTAAACACACAAGCATTGGCTAAGGCATTCGCAGCATTCGCAGCAATTGGAATGACACTAATGTGGCTTTTGGGAAACGCAGGATTATATCTTTCTGCAGTTAATCAAATGGAAGCTTGGCATGTGTTATTCAATTTGAGCTTTATGGGCTTAATAGGCGGAGTGATTGAAGCAGCAATCTGGAGTTATGTCCTTGGTTATGTTTTTGGTTGGTTGTACAATAAATTTGTTTAATCAAAAGCAAGTTATTTAATTTAATCTGTCATAAGATATTATGATTAAATTAAGCAATAGAAAGATTGGATTCGCTTTGCTAGTTATTGCAACCTTCTCGCTTATACTTATTTCTTCAGTAAAAGTTAGTTATGATTCTCAAGCAATCCAATTATGTGAGCTTTTTGATGAAGATCCTATGCTTGATATGAATGAATGTCCTGCGCATTCAAATAATTCCACATCCTGGATTATCCCGATTTTGTTCGGGATAAGTTTCCTGATTGGAGGAATTGGAGTATATTTTATGAACTTAACTGGCTTAACTAATTCTAAATTTAAAAAAATAAATATTGATGAATTGGATGATGAAGAAAAGAAAGTTTATCAAGCAATTGTTAGAAGGGAAGGCTCAATTTATCAATCTGATTTGATCAAGGAAACCAAATTCTCAAAAGTTAAAGTGAGTAGAATTCTTGACAGAATGGAACTCAAGAAAATTCTTGAACGAAAACGTCGAGGAATGACAAATATCGTAATTTTGAAGTGAAACTAGTTTCATGACTACTTCTTTAAGGTGTTTCTAGAATACAGAAGCTATGAAAACAAAACTCAAATGGGGGATTGGTGGCTTTTTGATTGCCACTTTGATGTTTAATATTGGAACAATTTCAGGATTATTTATTCAGGATTTTAATATGCCTTCCGGAATGCCAATGTATGGAACTAACATGGGGATAAGTTATGATGATGTTTCAACATCAAATCCTGTAAAAGCAGATGAAACAATTAGCAAAATGGCTGACTATGATCGGAACATAAAACTGACTGGCACAAATAAACAAAGATACATTGATATATTATACAATCTTGAGGAGGGAATTTCTTGCGAATATTGCTGTGGAGCAACTTCAATAATATTTGAAGACGGAACGCCTGCTTGCGGATGTGCTCACAGTTATGCAATGAGAGGACTTACTAAATATTTAATTGTAAATGAGGGAGACAATTTTTCAGATGGAGAAATTATGGAAGAAGTCTCAAAATGGAAAGCGCTGTTCTTTCCAAATCAGATTATGAACAAAGCAGAGATGCTTAAATCAATGAATGTAAATCCAACGTTTACAAATGTAGGATCAAACAAATATCGAGGAATTGAAAAGTCCTTTGGCGGAGGAGGCATGGTTGGAGGATGTTGAAATTAAAAAAATCAACTTTGGCAATTAGTGTTATTGTTTTGATTGGATTAGGATTTCTATTTGTTGGCGATGATAAAACTAATACAGATATCCTAGTTTACAAATCCGCAAATTGCGGTTGTTGTGTTGGTTGGAGTGCCGAAGCAAGCAAAACTTATGATGTTGATATTGAAGTGGCCGATATGTTTAGCATTAAACAGCAATTTGGAATTCCACGAGGAATGGAAAGTTGTCACACTTCAATTGTTGGAGACTATTTTGTTGAAGGACATGTGCCTATTGAGGCAATTGAGAAGTTATTGAGTGAACGTCCAGATATTGACGGTATTGCTATGCCAAATATGCCTGCCGGATCTCCAGGAATGCCTGGAACTAAAACAGGACCGTTCATAATCTATGGAATAAAAGACGGGGAATCCTTTGAATTTATGAGACTATGAAAAATATATGGAAAGTTTACAGTTTGGTATTGACCTTGGTCTTAGTTGTGCCGTTAATTAGTTCAGTTTTTCCAGCAGATATGGATCATCAAATGGAAGAGTTTAGTTCTATGAAAGAAGAGATGCAACAAGATATGATGATGGATGGAAAGTATCGTTGTTGTTTGGAAAAACCTTGTACTTATTGTCTTGAGAAGACTCCAGGGCATGGAATCGGTCCAACTTGTGATTGTTTGTCAGATATTGTTAATGGCAAACATCCTTGTGGAGAATGTATTGGTGAAATCCTTGAAGGACACGGAAATCCTTATTTGAGAGATTACTTTGCTGTTGCTATTTCTGAAAAAACGGGAGAACTTGAAGCAATAACGCGAATTATTGATGAGAAATATGTTCATTAAATTTTACCGCCCCTTGCGCTTTTTCGAAAAACCGTTGTACGAGATTAATAATCTTTAAATATTAGCGCCTTCTATAAGCATATGCAATGGGACAACTTGAAGACTTATTTATTCAAAATTTTAATGTCTCTTGTGATACTTTAATTAATAAATCAAATGGGCAACCAATAAATGCGTGGAAATTTGGAGATAATGAAAGTACACCATTCTTTGAAACCCCAGAATTTGTTGGTTATGTTGATTCAGCTTTGTATCATTTAACTGAGGAATTTTCAGAACAATGTATTTGTGAATATGATGCGAGTGTGGTTAATCAAGCATTGGATGAAGTGTTAGAAGCTCAAATCTCAAATAGAATTACTGAAGTTTTCAATGAAGAGATTGCAATAGCCACGGTAGACCATATGTTCAAGTACTCGAAGGACGTTCAGGTTAAAACAATTTTGATGAAAAGAGAGGCCCAAAAACTATTACAATCACTTATTGAGACTCATGGAATAAGTTCAATTGGAATGCAAATTACATTTGATAATGGAACCAGTTATGGCTTGGAAGAAGACGATCCAATAATTTCTGCGATCGACTTTTCTTACGGTTATCAGCAAGGCTGGGATGCGTTTAAGGAAATATATACAAGAGTTAGAGTTTTTGATCACAAAGGTTTTGCAAATGATATTATCAGTAATTATTTTTCAGAACCAGATAGAGCACTACCTTTTACTTATCCAGATTTGGTTGCTCGACTTTCAGAACTTGGAACTGGCGAAACTTAACTGTGTTTTTCTTCTCTTCCTCGGCGACTTGAACCCTTCATATTAATTACGGGTTTTAGATGCTTGATAATTTTTACGCTTTCAATTTGCGCGTCCATAACATCAGAAATATTTTTGTAAGCCATTGGAGCTTCGTCAAGAGTTCCTTCATCAACAGTTCCAACAATTCCTTTCATGGATTTTTTGAATTGAGCCATAGAAATTTTCTTTTTTGCGGCAGTTCTCGATAATAATCTTCCTGCCCCGTGAGACGAGCTGTATAAGAATTTAGGATTTCCCAGACCTTCAACTAATAAAGAACCATCTCTCATGTTTGCAGGAATTACACCTCGCTCATTTTTCTTTGCAGGTGTTGCTCCTTTTCTGTGAATGTAATTCTTTCCAGAAGGCACGGCATGATTGTGATTTTTATTTACCCAGAGTTCATAATTTAGTTTCTTTCCAAGAACTTTTTCCATGGCAAGAATTGTTCTGTAAATCATTTCCTTACGATTTAATAGTGCAAATTCCAGACCAAAGTTTAGAACGTTAAGATACTCTTTTCCCAGTTTGGATGAAACTTTAATTGGGAAAGTTGCTTCGTATCCTTTTTCCTTCTTTGAAACCTTTTTCATATATTTCTGAGCAACTTTGTAACCAACTCCTCGAGAGCCAGAGTGGACTACAATCCAAGTTTCTTTTCCATTCTCACAGATTTCTAAAAAGTGATTTCCTGAACCCAAAGTTCCTAAATGAGATAGCGATTTGTTTTTGATGAATTTGTAAACTTCTTTGTCATGCGGACCTGTTTGAAATTTTTCAAGAAGTTTGTTGAAATCTTTCTTAGTTTTTTCTGTGACTCTTTTTGGATGAATTAACTGACCCTTCCCCATCGGAATCCATTCTCTAACTTCCTTGTAAATTTGCTTCGAATTTTTCTTTACATCAGACAAAATGTTATTCTTAATTCTAACTGCCGTCATTCCGCAACCAATATCATATCCCACCCAAGATGGAACAATGTAATCTTTTGTAAGAAATACTGAACCGATTGGCGCAACATAACCAGAATGTGCATCTGGCATCAGTGCCGCTTTGAGAACAAAGTCTAGATTAGCACATGCTTCAAACTGCTCTTTTGTGTTCTCATCTAAGTGAATTGCGTAGTTGTATTTCATAATAAAAAGTAATTTGGATTGTTTTAACGCTTTCTTTTGGACATTCTCTTCAAAGTTATCGCCATGTTAGCTCTTCGTTTTAGTAGACGAGTTACAGTTATTCCTTTTACTTTTGAACCGCGTTCTGACTTCATTATCCTATTCAAGAGAGCCATTGGTATTTTTTTATCCTCCGGAATTTTGAGTTGTCTATGTAAAGTTCCAGGTTTCCAAATTGCTTTCTGTATCCATCTTCTTACCATTTTAGATTGTAAATGCGTTACCGATTAAAAATCCCACTAATGCCGCAAGTCCACCAATTAATGCCACCTCAAGTCCAGATCGAAGAGGACTCTTTTTTACACTTGTTCCTTTGTAAGCTCCCAAGGCAAATAATCCGATTAGAGTTATACAGATTGCTGGAATTATTCCTGCCTTGCTTTCCCAGATTAGAAAAGTACTCAGAGGTATTGTTGCTCCGATAATTACTGAGACGCCCATAATTATTGCAGCGTTTATTGGGTGTTTGTGAGAGGGAAGCCTTGATTTCTTTCTTGAGGACAGATATTCGCTTTCACTTTTTACTGATAAATAAGTTCCTGTAGACATTGAGATCATTTGAGCAAACATAGTTGCAATTCCTGCGAGAATAATATATGAATTTGGGGCTGCTGCTTGAGCCATTCCAATAACTACACCAAGATTTCCAATTGCTCCATCTTCAACTCCGAAGACTATCTGTCTGAGATTGTCTAGAAGAGCATGCTTATGTTTCGGCATGAAGTTAATTGTAGTTTGTAGAATATAAATCTATTGAGTTTGATTGAACATATCTATTAACTCAAGCGCCGCGTAAGCTCGATTAAGCATGCTTTGATATATTTCATTTGATTCACCGAGACCTCCTGAAATATTCGTATAGCTTTCAGACATTCTGTCCAAATATTCACCAACATTGTGCGCCGTCCTAACCGACGGATTAAGAAACTTTTCAAGTCCTGAAACATCTTTCTCAATTGGAGAGTAATCAAAATCATTCATCCAATTGCTAGCATTATATTCTTCTAATCGGGAAAAATTCTCACCAACTAAAACACCGGCGCCAATTAATAATCCCGGAATCGTCTCCGGCTTTATTGTAAAAGTATAAGGTCTTTCTTTAATTTCCATATGTAGTGGGACTGTGTAGAGTTATTAAATATTATGAAACAATTTCTGTGCGCAAAAGACTTATAAAGGAGATTTTGATAATGAAAGTATGGCAACAAAAGGTGATTGTCCCAATCTTTAGTAGAACTTACCTAGCCACAGCAATTTCTGAAATTTCAAAATTTGAAGGAAAAACTATCAAACTTCGAGGTTGGATTGCTAAGAAGCGAACTTTGAAGGGAAAAATTTTCTTAGTTCTTAGAGACTCAACTGGAATGGTTCAGACTCTTACTGAGGATAAATCTAAAGCTTACAAAACGGCTGAAAAAATTACAACTGAATCATCTGTATTTATTCGTGGAAAAGTTGTAAAAGACGCTCGAGCTCCGGGCGGATATGAAGTTAAAGTTTCAGATATTCATATTGTTGGACTAGCTGAAACTTGGCCAATTGCTCGAGACACTAGTGCAGAGTTCTTGAGAGATATTCGACATCTGTCTTTGAGAGACAGAAAAACTCAAGCAATGCTGAGAGTTCGTGCTGCTACTTTTGCAGCTTATCATGAATGTATGACTGGACTGGGTTATATGGAACATCAAAGTCCTAGTTTTACTCCGACACCTGGAGAAAGCGGAGCAGAAACATTTGAAGTCAAGTATTTTAAAGATACGGCTTATTTGACTCAAACTTGGCAATTGTATGCTGAGGCAATGCTTCCAATTATGGAAAAGATTTACACTCTTGCACCAAGTTTCAGAGCAGACAAGTCTATGACTTCTAGACATCTTACTGAGTACTGGCACGCAGAAGTTGAAACTGCTTGGCAGGAATTCCCAGAATTGCTTGGAATGATGGAATACATTGTAAAATATATTTCAGCAAAAGTTGCAAAGACTTGCCGTAAGGAATTAATTTTCTTAGGTCAAGATCCAAAATATTTTGCGACGCTTCCTAAGTTTAAGCGTTTGAAATATCGAGATGCTATTGCTGAATTGAAGAAAGACGGATTCAAAGTTAAATTCGGAGATGATTTGGGAACTGTTGAGGAAAAACACTTGGTTGCAAAACGCAAAATTCCGTTGTTTATTACACATTATCCTACTAAATTGAAGGCCTTTTACATGAAGCGAGATCCAAAAGACAAGTCGGTTGTATTTGCATCTGATTTAATGCTTCCGGGAATTGGTGAGACAATTGGTTCTGCTGAGCGAAGCACAGATTTCAAGGACGTTAAGAAAAGATTGAAGGCTGCAGGTGAAGATTCATCAGTTTATGAGTGGTATTTTGATGCAGTAAGCAGATATGGTTCTGTTCCACACTCAGGATTTGGAATGGGAATGGAGAGATTAGTTATGTGGTTTACTGGAGCAGACTCAGTAAAAGAAGTAATCGCTTTCCCTAGAACTCCTACAAGATTTGCGCCTTAGTTCGTTTTTTAAGTTTTAGTTGTACGATTTAACTATGAGTTTGGATGAAATTCTTTTCGTTTCGTGGGAGGATACTTCCAGGAATATTTCTGATCGAGGACGCGAACTTAGATTTGCTAGAAAGTTTTGGAAAAACATGATGGGTTTAATTAAAATTTCAGGTATTCATTCACATGCGTTTAAAGGAAAGGAAGTTGAAGTGCTTTATGAGCTTATTGAGGATTTATCTGAAGAATCAGGATTTACGGTTAAACAGCAAGATGATGTAAATCCAGTTGCAGAAATTTATACTGGAGGAATTTTGCTGGGCAGAATCACTAGCAATCACCGTTCAGGATACAAACCTTTTGAACGAGTATATCGTCCAGGCTTTTAATAAGAAACCTTTTAAAACAAAGATTTGACATATTTTCTAGTGCCAACGTAGCTTAGTGGTAGAGCGCATGGCTGTTAACCATGAGGTCGGAGGTTCGACCCCTCCCGTTGGCGCTTATATTCTTGTTCTTAAAATTTGTAAAATATGGTCTATGTCTTGTAATTCTTCAGGAGCACAGACTATCTCATCACCATTAATTACTGAAGAAGAGTAGGCTTCTAAGTCGGCTAATAACGAACCTTCACCCATACTATCAAAGAATCCGGGCCATTCTCCAAGAAAGGTTTCCAAATGAATGGATTTTGCACTGTAATTTATTCTTTTATTAGTGTGCGTAATTACAAAACTTATTTCTTTATCAGAATTTGGCAAATTAAAGAAATATTTTGTTCCTGTTTCTGATTTAATGCGATAAGGCATCTTCTGGAGTTTTGTTGAAGTATAATCAAGATAGTAAGCCATTTCTTCAAAAAGGATCAAATTATCTAGAGTTTCCAGTTTCTTTTCAGCGATTTTGGGCATATTTACCTTGCGATTTGACATAGTTGAAACTAATAGAATTATTATAAAAATATTGTTTTTAGTCATTAAAAAATAGAAAAGACGGCTTTTACACCGTCTCCTGAAACTATTACTTACAGAATAATCTCAATTCCCAAACTAATATTCATTTAAGAAGTATTACTCTGCTAATTCTACGTTTTGTGCTTGTTTCCCTCTTTCTGCATCAACTGCATCAAAGGTAACATTGTCACCCTCTCTCAAGTTCTTTTCATCTTTGATGGCTGTTTGATGTACAAAGTAATCTGTACCATCTTCACCTTCAATGAATCCGAAACCTTTTGTTGGGTTGAACCACTTTACTGTTCCTTTCATTTTATTTGGTACCAAGAACGAATTCTTGATAGTTTAGCTTGATTAGTTGGTTTAAAAGAGTATCTATTTCCTAAACTCTTTCAGAACGATTGTTGTATTTGTGTTTTCTACACTAGGCATAGTTCTTAGCTTTGTCATAATTAATGAATGTAATTCTTCAATGTCTTTTACACAAACTTTTGCGATGATATCATAGTCTCCTGTTATTTGGTAAACTTTGTCGACTGCTTCTACTTTTAGAAGCTCATTACAGATTTTATTTTGATCTGCAAGTCTTCCTGCGCGAATTGCTAATCGTGCTGAGATGTCCTTTCCAAGCTTTTTCCGATTTACAATTACTGTATATTTTGAGATAATTCCTTCTGATTCTAATTTCTTAATTCGGTTATGGACTGTCGTAATTGGAATATTCAATTCCCGAGAAATTTGCTGAGTTGTGTTTTTTGCGTTCCTTTTTAGAATGCTTAGAATGTCCATATCTTTGTCATCTAGCTTCATAATGGAATAATATTTCAAAAACTTATAAGTCTTTTGAAATAATACAGTCCTTTTTTCCATTTTATTGTAAGTATTTTCTTATACTAGTTTTGCGTTATAGTCAGTGTGATAACTATGGAAAGACCAGGAATACATAGCTTGGACTGTACGGAATGTGCGCCCATACACACAACCGTAATAGTCTCAAGTAGAGATGACGAAGTTTACTGTAGAATGTGCGGTTTGGTTCTTGTTTAAATCAAACTAACTGACGTCGTACAACTGCCGGGAAGTGCGGGATTGCCACCCGCACTCACATTTTTATAAATTTGAAAAGGATAGTGAGCGGCACCGAAGCGCCGCGTCTTCTCGCTAAAACAAGCCCGCGAGGTGTCACAGAGTAAACTCCGTGGACCTCACGATTCGTCTCTGACGAGCCCGCGAGGATTTGAACCCCGACCAACCGGGCCGAAACCGGTTACACTATCCAGATTATGCTACGGGCCCGTTAATTATAGGTCTGAAGAGGCGTTTATAAAGTTTACCTACTTTATATTTTTATGAATTCCAGAAAGTTTCTTTCTACACTTATTCTTGCACTCTCAATTCTAGGAATCATATTTTCCATATTAACCATTTTCAATCATTATGCGGTTGAAGATAACGCTTTTTGTTTGACTGATAAAGGTACTTGTGATGTTGTGAATAAGAGCGTTTACTCTACTTTTTCCGGTATTCCTTTGGGATTTTTCGGGATTTTTTACTTTGTTGCAACTATTTATCTCGCAGGAAATGTTTATTTTGGAAGGCATTATCGTGAAAGTGTTAGATATTTGTTTATTTGGACTGGAGTGGGATTAATTCCTGTAGCTTACTTAATTTATGTCGAGGCTTTTAAGTTACTTACTTTCTGCAGTCTTTGTACAGCGATCCATTTGATTGTAGGATTTAATTTTACTTTGGCGTTCTTATTGAGTAAAAGAATAAAAAAATTAAAGGATAAAAATAAGTAGATTAAGTATGAAAACAAAACTAAACTTGGCTTGTGGAAGAGATATAAGAAAAGGCTATATTAATTTAGACATAGCAAAACTTGACTGAGTAGATATAGTTTATGATATTAATAAAATACCTTTACCTTTCGGGAATGAGCAATTTAAGGAAATACTTGCTTATGCAATACTTGAACACGTACCTGAACAGTCCAAACTTCTTTTGATTTTTTTGTAAAAAAGAAACATTACTATACTGATTTTAAATTTAGTAAAATAAAGAAGCGTCTAGTGTTTGGTAAGAAGTTTCAGATATGGAATTATATAATAGAGCCCATAGCTAACGCATTCCCGAAGATTTACGAAAACACGCCCTTAAGAATATTCCCGTGTTTGAGTGTTGAGGTAGAATTGATAAAGTGATGGGCGATGAATTGGGAATCGTCCGAGTTATTGTTGAGTAAAAGATTAAAGTTTTAAAGTAAAAATTTTGAGCAATTCTAGGCCCCTATGGTGTAGTTCGGTCAATCATTCCAGATTCTCAATCTGGCGACTCGGGTTCAAATCCCGGTAGGGGCGTCCTATATTCTGTCTTAAAAAAACCTTTTTATAACTTTAGTTGCTCGTTTTTATACCATGTCAGACAAATATGATGGTGAAGTTAGCACTCCAAAGACAGGGAAAAGAGATTTTGAAAGGGATACTGCTCGAGGAAAGGCACTAAGAGAAGACTTTCTAAATTCAACTCATAGTACCAGATGTCCTGAAATTGATATGATTTTTCAAGATGGTTCACATGTAAATATTCCACAAGAATATCAAGGAAGAAATTTAGGAACAAGAAGTCTTTATGAAGGAATCCGGCACGACTGGGAAACAAATTCACCAATTAGTCCGGCTCCACACAGCTATAGCCCTGTTGGAGAAATTGATTCTTCAAAATTATTTGGACTAATGTCTGAAATTACTCGGATTCGAGACAGAGTTGGACGAAGTAAGACTAAAATTGATAGCGCTAAAATTGCTTCACAAGTATTCAAATCAGTAAGAGCTGAAACTCAAGTTCATCCAAATGATTTGTTTGATGATGATTGGGAAACTTATGAACAAATTCTTGAAGGTTATCCGTTTGCAAGATATAGATTAAATATTGATATGGAAGACGGTCTTGATCAACACAAGAGATTAATTTCCTTTACTCACGGAGAGGTTACAGTCTTTGCAGATGATAATAATTATTTTGCTCAAAACAGCAACATTTTCTGGTATCAAAATGGACTTTTAATGTTGGGTTCAACCTTAGATACTTCAAAAGGTGAAGCAATCAATGATGATGTTTTGGTTTTTGCTGATGAAAATGAAATCGATAATACAGATTTTCATAGAGTTAACTCTGCATTTTATGATGCGCTTCACAAACAAGGGAGACATTTTGAAACAGATATGACTATGATGCATTTGAGACATCTGTATGAGGATAACAATGTTTCTTCGCTAGGTAATCGCTTGAAGGCATCGGCGCCAATGACTGAACTTTCTAGCGGTTCATCTGCTGAAAGATTAACAATGAATCTGTTAATTAAAAAGACACTTGATGATTTTGTCAAAACTCAAAATAAGAGATTAATTACTGATTCTGATTTTGAAGAATATCTTAAAGAAGGAATAACTCAAATTCAAAGGGACTTAGTTCGAGGAAATAAACCACTGTACAAACTTGAGTGATAATTATTCTTTCAATAATCTTTGAATCTTAAAATTTCTCATTAAGTAATATGATGCGACGGTTGGGTTATTTACCATAAAATGTAATCCTGTAGATTGAGAATTTCTTTTCAATGCTTCGTCTAATACTTCTTCCATAATTGTTCTGTAGTTTTCATCATCTCTGTTTTCCAAATATGTATTAATCAAAGTGTCTTCTTCTTCTTTTGAGAACGGTTTACTTATTTGAACTTTATAGATGTCTTTATCATCAATAAGACTATACTTGTGCTTAACATCTTTTTCTAGAATTTCAAAAATTGGTTCTAGTGAATTCAATTGTTCATTGCTTAACATTTCTACTCTTTTGTCTAATTCCATTTTAACAGGGTTGGGATGATTGTTGAGTTATTAAAGGTTCCGTATGTGTATAATAGTTAATACTAATATTTATATTACACAGTTGCCTGATTTTGGTATGGATGATGAATTTCTCAAGGAAGCTGAAGAATTTTTTGAAAAATATTCTGCAGGAATAATTGAGACAACCGCAATTTATGAAAATGGCGTTCTTGAATGCGGATCAATTTTGTATAACTTTGAAATTTCACCAGACTATGTTCGAGCTTTTGATAAGAAACAAGAGGGCAAAGAAGTATTTTACTGCTCAAGACGATATTCAAGACTTTGCCGAGAACAGGCACTATTAGACGGTTTGTTGGCTATAAGTCATATGCTTCCTGAAATTGGTGCAAAACCTCTGGAAAAAATTGTTAATCAAGCAACACAAGTAGTTCAGTCTGGACTTTTTGATGAAAACTCATCTCTTAATACGTCTTTTGATCCGTGATATATATTCTCGACGTTTAATCCCTGCTGTCCAAATTATTTGTCTGATTATTGGATATTCTAGAATATTATCTAGTACTTTTAATGTTTCCATTAATCCAAAGAATGCTATAGTGAGTAAGAAATAATTTAATGGAATGCTTAGTTTAAATCCTGTGAGATATGAATAATTTCCAGTACCGACAATTAATACTTCAACAATATAATCCAAAATTCCTACAAAGAGCGCCACAATTAATACGCTTGCTTTATCAATATCTCGTTTGATTGTGTGCATTCCCCAAAGCGCTGCTGGCACAGTAAATAGCGCAATTGTTTCTTCAATTCCCAATAAAACTGTCGATCTAAGATACATTATTACTCCGAACAAGGTTAGGTTAAAGAATATTATGTTTAACGGTAGATTGTATCTGATTTTCTTTGAAATTCCATGAATCCATTTTCCTAGAACTCCTGCCATGAAAAACATTAGAGGTAATTCAATTGGAACTGTTCCGAAGAGGAAATAAACTGATTCGTTGTAAGTCCAAAAACCGTTGAAAGTTCCGACTGTTTCAATTATAATGTCTAGAATTGCAATCAGACTTCCAATGATGAAATAATCTCGGAGATTTTTGTGTTGTTGTTTCTTTATGTCATTTACAACTATGAAAAATACGAGAGTTGCTCCGAGTAAAAATAATAATCCGAGTTCATTCATTAGAGAAGTATGCCGTTTTTGTTTATAAATTTATTCCCAGTTAGAGTTTTTTATTTGATAAGTGTATTTGGTTAATTGTCCAAATTCAATTAAGCTATCAATTTCCATTAATCTGTCTGTCAACAAATACATTGTTCCGTTCATGTCAACAATCGAGGTTTCGGCAGGAGTTGTAGCACCAATACCTCGCGACAATGAATATTCGGTTCCACTTTTGATTGCGTTATGTATATTCTCAAGCGAACCTTGCTCTTCAATCGCTCGGTCAACTAAACAGATAATATCTCCTGTTGATTCTCCTCTTAATTTTGATCGCATTTTGCCAAGCAAATTTTGATCCAGTTTTACTCTTATTGACATTCTATTCTGCTGTTAGTAAAGACTTATAAGATTTAATAAGAAACAGAATTACGGCATGAAAACCGGAATTACTTTTGATGACGTTCTTCTTGTTCCAAAGAAGTCTTCAGTCACCTCTCGAAAAAATATTTCTGTTAAAACTCAGCTGACTAAAAACATTGAACTAAACAATCCTCTTGTGAGTTCGAACATGGATACCGTTACTGAGTCTGAAATGGCGATAGCTATGGCTCGAAATGGAGGAATTGGTATAATCCATAGATTCAATTCTGTTGAAGAACAAGTTAAAATGGTTGAAGAAGTCAAACGAGCCGAGGGTTTGATTATTCCAAATCCATATTGTGTTAATTTGGATGCTTCGTTAGATGAGATTAAATCTTTGATGAAAGCCAAAAAAGTACATAGTCTTTTGGTCTCGAGGATGGGTAAATTGGAAGGAATTATTACTTCAAGAGACATTAGATTTTATAAAAATGGGAATACTGCGCAGGAGATTATGACTGCTCGAGAAAAATTGATTGTTGGAAAACCTGGAATTTCTTTTGAAGATGCAAAAGAATTGCTGGATAAAAATAGGATTGAGAAATTGCCTTTGGTTGATTCTGAGAATAATATCAAAGGTTTGATTACTTCCAAAGATATTTTGAATCGAATAAATCGTCCGCATGCTTCGCTTGATTCTCATGGAAGATTGTTGGTCGGTGCAGCAATAGGCGTTAAAGATTATATGGCTCGAGCTGAAGCATTGGTTGCGGCAGATGTTGATGTTTTAGTTATTGATATTGCCCACGGACATTCTGATTTGGCTATTGATGCTTTGAGAAGTTTGAAGGAGAAGTTTGAAGTTGATATCATCGCTGGAAATGTTGCAACTGCTGGAGGAACTGAAGCTTTGATTCGGGCTGGAGCTGACGGAATTAAGGTTGGAGTTGGTCCGGGTTCAATTTGTATAACTCGGGTTGTTACTGGTTCAGGAGTTCCTCAACTGACGGCAGTTATGAATTCTGCTTCTGTTGCCAGAAACTGTAATGTTCCAATTATTGCAGACGGAGGTATTCGGACCTCGGGAGATATAACTAAGGCTTTGGCTGCTGGCGCTTCAACAGTAATGTTGGGAAGCGTTCTAGCTGGAACTGATGAAAGTCCTGGGGATTTGCTGATTAAAGATGGTCGGCAAGTTAAGATTATTCGAGGAATGGCAGGTTATGGAGCAAATATGAGCAAAAGAGAGCGAGAAAATGTTCGTTCAGATGTATTTGACATTGTTCCGGAAGGCGTTGAGGGATTTGTTCCTTATAGGGGTTCAGTTCGAGATATAATCAAGCAGTTGGTTGGCGGACTTCAGTCGGGTATTTCTTACTGCGGATCAACCAATATTCCTGAAATGCAGTCGAATGCTGAGTTTATTCGAATAACTGGTTCTGGAAAAAAGGAATCGGGAAGCCATGACGTTTCCAAGATTTAGCAAGGCTTTTAAACCCAAAAAGAAGGGCTGAATTATGATAAACGTATCTATAAGTTACCAAAAAGCAGGATTTGCAACTCCTAGTGGCGCAGTTATACCTATGCCTGAGAGTTCAAGAGTTTATTCTGCATGTGATATGTTGCCAGATTCTTCAGTTCTTGACGCGGTTGAAAGCTATGCTAATTTGCTTAGACATTCTGATGCTGAAATTCCGTTTTCAGAATTCTTACTGACTCACTTGAATAACAATTATTTCTTACATCCTTATCCGCGAGGAATGTTTATTGATGAAAAAGAGCATGTTAAAGAGCTTGTTCGAGAAAATATTCCTGAAGATGTTGCGGGACAATATTGGGCAATTAATCGAAATCGAGGAGTTTCTTATGTTCCAGTAAAGGAATTTGAATTATCTAAGGCAAGTAGAATTACTGCTTTGATGAGTGAGGCTGAGGATTTGGAAGCTAAATTATCTATTCAAGAAGATTTGGCTGAAATTGAACCAACGCCGCTACATCATCAAGAATATGATGCGATTAGAGAAGATTTGAAAAATTATTCAGTTGAAGAAGTTATCAGTCGTTGGGGACAAGATTCTGTTGATGAAGTTCTTTATGATGAGTAGATAAATTGAACCTTTTTATAGTAGTTTCACCAACATATATATATATATCTGTATGTTACTGTATGTTACTGTGCGCAATAGACAACTAATTGAAATTATTTTGATAGTTTTGTTAATTGCGTCGCTGAAACTCAGAAAAGAACAGTGTGGAATGATTCTTGGAAATAAAGGATACTGTAAGAAACACAAAAAGCATCATTTACTGTTTGGAAAGCACTAGGTTGGGCAATACTGCTTGATTATAGTCATAAATCCAACTCAGTAAGTGCTTTTTGATGATCTTCCAGAGATACTTTTAATAAATCTCTGGCAAGACTCATTAAATCACCTTCATCATCAGTTATTCTTTTATCAAGATAAGCTGCCTTTAGAACTGCTAAATAGACATCATAAGCTTCTTCTTTTCCTAAGAATTTTACAGCATTGATTATGTTCATTTCATCTTCGCTCAGAGTTTTGTCATTTCTAAGCGCTTGAACTTCCAATATTGTAATAAATGCATCGACATCTATTTTTGCCATATTGAAGCAAGTGCTCTAAACCTTAAAAATATGCTTATTTGACGTAATTAGAATCTGATACTAAAATGCTCGTGTCCTGTTCTTGCGCGATTTACACTTCATCTTCTTCGTCTCCGCTTTGGTTTGAATATATTACTTATCCTGTCAAAGATTGTTAGAGGTATTGCGCGACCGTAATATAGAATAAATGCCAGAGCGAGTAATACTGCTGCGAAAATTAATATTACGCTGAACAAAGTTAGTCCAAGAATTAGAGCAATAATTCCAAAAATAAATCCACCGATTGCTCCGAGTCCGATTACTTTTTTCATTACGCTTTCTCATTAGTAAATGTATGTTTCTTTAAGTGAGTATTGTAGCATCTCTCGCAAAATGAATGGATTGGTAATCTCTTTGATTTACAATATTCACAAGTCATAATTGCTTCATGAAAAGTACATTTCTGACATCTTGCCATATTTTTTATAGTTTTTATTAAATAAAACTCTTGCCTAAACAAAATGTTAAATATAATCCTTTGCTCAATTTATGTGTCGACAGTTATTATTGAAGGTGAAGCTCCCGGAACGATTAGAGCCTTTGTTAGAGAAAGTGAATCCACTTGGGAATCGGATAAATACTGGTGGAGTAATCCCAAAATTATTGGACTTGAACGTCATTTGAACGGCCGAAGACAAGTTGTTGAACATCCAGCACGACAGCAAACCGTTACTAACTTTACAAATAAATATATTGGCAATTTAGAACAAAGTTTGTTTGGTGAAGATGTTCAGCTTAAAGTATTTGAAGAATATCCAAATACATTTCTGGAAGTTGAATTTGAAGATACGTTTTATCATTCGCAGATATTTGAAGATACCAATTTAGTTGATTTGTATAATGAAATAAAAGAATATCACTTCAGTGAATAAGTTCTGGAATTATTTTTGGAAAACGTGGATCAATCGCCCGTGCGAGTTTAATTGAATCTGATTGTTGTGCTCTTGCAGTCATTCTCGCTAAAGCATATTTTGGCTCTGCTGTTTCCTTGAATACATATGAGAAGAATTCATTTGACAGTTCGCTAATGTTTTGTAAGTCTTTTGCGATTGTAACTGTTGGCAAAATTTTATTCAATCCGTTTGCTGCATCCAAAGCCCATTGCTTGTGTCTTTCTTGTCCGCTTGGAAATTCTTCAGTTGCAAAGTAACATAAAATATTTGCTTGAAGCGCTGAAGAGTATGCTTGAAATCTTATATCATTATTTTCTAATCGTTGAGCTCGATTTCTTATGAAAAAGAAGTCTTGAGACTCTGCTTCTTTTATGCTGATCTCATCATCTGGTAAATATGCCAATGCTTTGTCAGTAAGAACTGCTGCATCAATAAAATATTCGAGAGCTTGCTCCTCTGAAATTGCGACTTCTTGACCGAAAGCAACTTTTGCTCTTGCGAGACTTACAGTTGCGCCAACATTAAATGGATCTTCAAATACGCAATCTTCAAGTTTGTTCATAATCAAATCCAGCTCGCTTCCGTCAATTTCTTCTGCTCGGAGAATATTATTTAATGTATAACGCGTTTTATTGAAATCCATCGCAGAAAACTCTACCGAAACAAACTTTTATTTGTTTCTAAAACGCATTATGGCGTTGGAGCCGTCTTTCCACAGTTATGAGTTCTAGTATGTGTTGCACAGAGCGATTGACCGCATAGGTTACAAATTTGAACGCAAGGGCCACCACAAGATGAACAAAGACCTTTTACTTTCATGTATTTATAGCGCGATTAAAAGATAAAACACTTACTTTCTACCTAAATAGAATCCTGCTATGTTTATAGCTATGTCAGCTAATCGATTAATCATATTTTCCACAAAGAATTCTGAACTGAAAAACATGCTGGAAATCCATTCAAAAACTTCCCAACCGATGGATAATATGAAAAACCATTTCCAAGTTAGTTTTGTTTGCTTTGCAATAATATACCAGATTAGAAAGTGTACTGGACTGTACGCTGTAAAGGGACCTAACTCTGCCATAGTAAATCCCTCCGGCCGGAATTGAACCAGCAACCTTCCGATATCTGCTGGGACTGAATCCCAGTAACCAACTACAGTCGGACGCTCTACCAGATTGAGCTACAGAGGGGTAGTGTTATTCATATTGTTTAGTTTAAAAAGTTTTACTTCCCGATAATTTTTACATTTCCGGAGAAGACTTTATTGTTACCTTGAGTTAATTTTGCTTGAGGTAATTGAAGATTTCCAACAACGTGCATTGAGGACTTTACTTGATATGTTAGAATCATTTCTTCTTTTGGTGCCAGTGTGTCAAATTTCCAAGATAATTTTGTTCCATTCTTTGTGTTAACTAGAGAGTTTGGAATAACTGTTCCAAAATCCCTTACTAGTTTCAGAGGTTTTGGAATCATATCTTCGACTTTGACGTTCTTCATTTCGGTGTTTGTTCTGTTTTTAATCGAGACATTGACCATAATTGTATCTGCGCCTTGCCGAAGTTCTTTGACTACCGAAAATCTGTTCAAATAGTTTGTAATGAATAAGAATACTGCAAGAAGCAATAATATTCCTCCAATCAAAACTGGATAATATGAAACCGAATATGCGATAGTTATAGTTTCGCCAGGTTCTAAATCAATTGGCCAAGAAACTTTGGTTTCATCACCATATGCTTCTGAGGAATATTCTAGATTTGAATTTAGCAAAGCAATGTCAAATGAGGAGAATATATCTGTCCACTCATCTGAATAAAGTGTATTTCCAGTGTTTGTGATTTCAAAGGAATAGCTCTTTCCAAATAAACCTTCTTTAACATCTTCAGTTACAGAAATTTCTCGAATCATACGCGTGTCTTCATGAACTTCAGTTATGGTGACATGAACGTAATCATGATTTGTCACGTCAGGATTTGTTGTTGAAGCAACTTTGAGATAAACTGCGTATTTTCCTTCATTAATTGTAACTGGTGGAGCAAGTCTTACTGAGATTTCTCTCTGTCCCTTTGCTGGAACTTCAACAAAGTGATCTGAGAAAGTTACGTCCCACTTTGACTGCGGTGCGCTCAATCTTAAAGTATCTCGATGATTTTGATTGTTCATCAAAGTTATTTTGAATGTTGCTGCTTCGTTTGATGAAATTTCTGAGTCAATAGATTCTGCATCCATCAAAATTGGTGAAAGAGCAAATGAGCTTGTAAGTGTTACTAAAAGTAATGTAACTAACAATAATCCCTTACGCGCCACGCTTTTTTTACGTTGCTATCTAATATAAAGATTTCCCAGAGTAAGCTGAAATGTTTTTCAGCAGACTGACGGAATTCTCATTATTATATTAGTGATGCGTTGTAATCTCATGGACTTAGTGATACCAAGCTGGCTATCTGCACTCCGAGGAATAGGTGTAGTTTGCAACATTTACAATATTGCAAAAGCTAGCGACGATGTTATTGAGGAGCTAGAGGATAAAATGAAATTGAACTGGGGCGATAGACGCAGAGCAAAGAAATTGATAAAAAGGCACTATAAAGGCCGTAAAGCAGAAGTGAGATCTGAGCGGAAAGACGTTATTGGGATGATGAAGCTCGGAGATTCGACTTGGAAAGACTTTATGTACAGAAATGAACCAAGCAGTTTTGCAGTTGGAGATCCTAACTTGAATGAGCCTGTTTATTCTGGACTTGATAGGGTTATCTCCGATGAACCTGATAGATCTGAATTGATTCATGAAACTGCCAGAGGTATTCAAGAAATGAGAATTCGGATTGAAAGACATAACAAACTTTTGACAAAATGTGAAAATGAGATTGGAGAATACATCGGATCCAATGAGCGAGTTGTAAAACGATATATTGCAGAGAAAGTTAAAATTGAGAAATCAAGAGAAGACCATGAACTGCACTTAGTCACTTTAGCTATGTGTCTTGGAAGAATGCAAATTGAAGGACATGACAGAGAAAGATTTGACTTAACTCCAGTATATAACAATGCGACAAAAGTTTTGAAATCGATGGGAGTATTGCTAGACTACAGCGCACATAGAAATGCGTTGGGTGCATTGAATGAACATGAAGCTAGTTTAGAAATTGAACGAGAAATTGACAAAACAACGATGGATGCAAGTATGTATGACTCTGATGTTGAGGATATATATGACCAATATTTGACTGAACATCGTGCAAAAGACACAGCAAAAGCATCGGCAATAAAAAAGAACTCAGATTTAGAAAATCTGGTAAGCCAAGCAAAAGCACAAGCAGGAGTATAAATGGCTAGTCCCTATTTATCCTCTCTTCAATCAGCAAGAAAGCATATGGAATCGGGAGATTCCATTGCTGCTGCTGAATCTTACTTGATTGCATATGAGTTGAAACTTAAATCAGGTGATATTGATGATCTGGAATTTATTGAAAAACAAATAAGAACATTAGTTCCAGAATTGCCTGTCCCGGCTGTTGAAACTCCTGTGACTCCTTCTAAAAAAACTAGAAGGGGCTCAGGAATTTCTGATGTCGATTATGCTTCTGAGTTTATTCCTGAAGAACATGACGGTGATTTTTCTCGAGTTGCAGGAATGGATGATTTGAAAGCTAAGTTGACTGAAAATGTTATTTGGCCTCTGATTTATCCTGATGTAATGGGAGAGTTGGCAGGGCTTGAGAGTAATAGTGTTTTGCTTTATGGGCCTCCAGGTTGTGGAAAGACATTCATCGCAAAGAGTTTAGCGGGCGAGGCTCAAAATAAGAGCGGACGGGATGTTAATTTCTACGTCGCAGGTGGAGCAAATCTTGAACACAGATATGTTGGAGATAACTCTAGATTAATTAATGCCTTCTTTGAAACTTTGAACCACAATGAACCGAGTATTGGTTTTATTGATGAGATTGAAGGGTTGGCTGGGAAGAGAACAAATTCTGGACAAATTGCTCGGAAAGTTGTCAATTCTCTTTTAGAGGGTTGGAATGTTCTAGATGGAACTCAAGCAATGGTTATTGCTGCAAGTAATTTGCCTTGGGAAATTGATGCTGCAATTGTCAGAAGTGGAAGATTAGAGGAAAAGATATTTGTTCCTGCTCCCGACTTTGAATCACGAAAGGCTACGTTTGATTTGTATTCCAATTTGAAAGATGATGAAATTTCTACTTTGGCTGGAATGACTGAGGGGTATTCTTCAAGCGCAATTCGTAAAATCTGCGTTCGAGGAGGAAGAAATGCAGCCAGAGAATATTTGAACGGAGACAGAAAACAAAAAGTTGTATTGCTTGATGACGTGATTCGGGCAGTTTCAGAAATACCAAGTGACTTGAAAGTTTGGGCAGACCAAACTGTTGATGCAATGCTTGCGGGTGTTGGCGAAGGAATTAGACTGAGAAAAAGTGTTAGTGAAGAATATTTGCCAATGCTTGAAGAGGCTTTAAGAATTCGAGAGGTGTTGTCATGAAGATATTCTTTAATGGAGATATAAACTTGGATGAAGAAGATTGGAGTAAAATATATACTCGAATTCAGGCTTTTTTTGATAAGCAAAAAATTGGTGAGATTTATTTTGAAGTTGAACCTTAAATTACTTTTCTAACTTTAAATTTAGCACCAGTAATTTCTTCTGGTTCCGAGAAAACTTCAACTACTGAGTATCTCCCGTCTAATATTGCACCGGCATTCAGATTTAATCTATCATGTTTGTAGTTTTGTTCAAGAAGCGTTTCACCCTTTCTTAGATCAACAGCTCTTCCGCCAGCTTCGTGAATATGACCATTTATACTTACTCGAATATCTTCGTCAAAAATCTTTGATTTTATTGATTTGTGTCCGCAATTACTCGGAATTGGAACTAAGCCCTTGCCCTTAATGAAAGTGTAATCTGATTTGTCAATTCCGTGTTCAGTTTCACATTTTGGAGGGTCGTGAGTAAATAGCACGCGTCTTGAGCCAGGAATTAAATCGTCAAAAGTGTAATTTGTTGGAAAGGATCCAGATAGTTGAGGATTGTTGTTATGATTGGATTGGACTCCTGACCCTGCGTATAATTCTAGTTCTATATCTTCTAATTTGTAAATATGTTGTTTGTTTGTTTCAAGTAATGTCTTGAAATTATCATATTTTGATGCCACTGCCTGAGATAATTCATTGAAGAACGGAGGTTCATGGCTTCCCGGAATACATAATGTAGGAATATTAAGTTCAGCAATTTTTACAAGTGTATGGAAATTTATCTTTAACAAATCTTCCATACTGCCAATATCATATGGTGAATAATCACCAGTCAAAACTATGGTATCAATATTATCTTTCTCATTTGATAGCTCAGTGATGGCGCTTTCTAGATTAGTAAGATGTCCGTGGATATCACTTAATATTGCAATATTCTTTGCTGTTTCCATAATTTTGACTAATTTAAGTGTATTAAAAGTGCTTCTATTTGTTATGCTTCCGCTTTGCGCTTGAAGCTCTTCCTCGAACTGATTTTGGAGCAAGTTTTGAAAGATTTACTCCTTTCATGAAACCGAATCGTCTTTTAGATTGCCATGAAAATCTTCGAATGCCTTTAGTTGCACCGAATCCGCAAGATGCGCATTCTTTGTGTTGTGCATGATAAGTGTGTTGACCACAACGTCTACAGATTACGTGTGTCTTTTTTCCCGATCGTTTACCTTTGGATGGTGTTCCTTTTGACATGGTATGAGTTATTTAGTTTCTTTAAAAAATTATCTAATTGATGTAAGTTACCATATCTCCTCTTACGAAGATTTGGCCAATCTTATCTGCTCCGGAAGTTGTTTCACTTAATACGATATTTGTGTGGATATCAAAAGCTTCTAACTTTCCTTTCAATTTTGTTCCATCCTTAAGCAAAACGTTTACTTCTTTTCCCTTAAGGGTGTTTAATGCGTCTAGTGGTCGTTCCATGGTTGTGTATTAATGGAAACGTATTTAAACCCTTTTCTATAGTTAGGTTTATGGCAAAATCAAGTGTCAGATCACGAAGAAAAGCAACAGGTGGACGATACAGCAAGATGTATCGTAAAAAGAAAGTTCGTGATATGATGGGTGCGCCAATTCTTACAAAAATCTCTGCTGAACTTAAATCTAAAGTTAGACGAGTTCGTGGCGGAAACCAAATTAATTCATTAATTGGAGCAACTCATGCAAATGTTAGTGATGGAAAAAAGACTAAGAAGGTAAAAATAAAGACTGTTTTGGAGAATCCGGCAAGTCGACACTTTGTTCGACAAAACGTTGTTACTCTTGGTTCAATTATTGATACTGATGCAGGTAAAGCAAAAGTTACTTCAAGACCTTCAAAAGACAATGTGGTTAATGCTGTTTTGGTTAAATAAATTCTTTTATAGTTTTTATGAACGTTTTAGATATGACTCTATCTGATAGAACGATTAAGGAATATTTGGATTCTGGAAAAATAGTTATTGATCCTGTTGAGGATAATCAAATTCAACCTGCTTCTGTAGATTTGACTCTGGACTCTAATTTTTTGATTGTTGATGATTTGTCGAAGGAATTAATCTCAATGACTGATGAGATTAAATATCGCAAACTTGAGTCTGGTTCTATTGTAATTCCTGCCAAATCTTTTATCTTGGCTACAACGCGTGAGAGGATTAAGCTTCCGAATGATTTGGTTGCTTTTGTTGAGGGACGTAGTTCCATTGGCAGAATGGGCCTATTTGTTCAGAATGCCGGTTGGATTGACCCAGGATTTGAAGGGCAGATTACTCTTGAATTGTTTAATGCGAATCAAGTTCCTATTAGAGTTGATGCGGGGCGCCGGATTTGTCAGTTAGTATTTTCCAATCTAGATAAACCTGTAGATAAACCTTATTCAGGTAAATACAAAGGTCAGAAAGGAACAACTGGAAGTCGTGTTTATTTAGATGAGGAACTTCAAGCTGAATTGGATGCTGGGACTCTGTAATTTAGGTATTCTTTTAAATTTAGAACTATCGAGAAATGTATGACCAAACCTCAAGATTCAATTGGCGCAGATGAATTTTATTATGAAATCCGCGTTGTTGGAGATTCAAATATATTTGGGCAGCACGAGAACGGTGGTAGCGAGGGACTCGCAAGCATAAGAAATATTCTTTATTCTGAAGTCGGTAAATCTAATGTAAAGTCTCACACACATTCTGAGCCACCTTACTGGAAAATTAAAGTCAGACCCATACATCTTGATGGATTCAAAACCTTTGTCAGTGGTCAAAATGGCTTAACTCTTGAGGAAGAAATATTTCAATTTAAAGGAATCTCTATCAAAACTCCTGCTTTGAAACAGCATTTGCTGGCTTCTGAAAATCGTGTTGATTCGCTATCTGAGCGAAATGATGATTTGATTTCTAAACTGGAAAATATAGAGTCTGAATATTCTGAACTCAAAGAAGAATATTCTCAATTGGAAAAAGAACATTCAAATGTTGAAAGAAAATTATCTGAGGCTCGTCAAGCAGCTAATATTCCCGCGCATGTTGTTCCGATAGATAATTCTGACAAAGAGCGAGTATCAAATTTGTTAAGTAAAGTTAGAGAATTGGAAGGAAGACTTGATAACGCCAAGAAACTGGACAGAAACATTTCAAAATTCTTTAGATATGATATTAGTCATACTGAAGGAATGATTGAAGCACAGAAATTATATTCTGCTACTGGAACTGACGTTAATCAGAAAGATTTGGAATATTATACTCCCAAAGAAATACTGAAAAATAATTTTGGATATTCTTCAATCAAAAAATTAGTTAGAGAAAAGGAGCGACTTGAAATGAGAATCTCACCGATTTGGAATTTCACTGCTGATGAGCGAATTAGTATTACTATCAATGATATTCCTTTGGATGAATTCCTTGAAAATTGTGGTCACTTCTTTGATGAGACATCTCCAGAATATATAATCAGTCGCGAACGAACTCAGCTGTTTGGAAAGGATTTTGGGAATCGTCTTAGAGATCATTTCTCAGCAATCCGATCTTTAGAAGAAAGAAGTGAAGATTATAATGAACTCCGGGAAGAAGTGGTGCGGCTTGAAAGAATTAGATTGGCTTACGAGCAACACTCTGATGCTCAGGCTTCAAAAAAGGATAGAGATAGATTTGCTGCAAGAGTGCATAAGAGGTTGAATCGAGATGGATAAATTTAAACAGGATTTGGAATACTTCGTATCTGGAGAAGGTAGAACAGATATTGATAATCTGATTGAACTAAGAAATAATTTGTTAATTAACCCTGCAGACTTGAGAATTAGTTTGTCTGATCTTGTTGTTTTTGATATCGAAAATATGACGGTTCATTATTCTCCAAATCGTGATTTTGACGGGGGAGGAGATATGGCGTACTCTTTGTGTACTGATCACAATGGACGACTTTCTAGGGAAATGGAGGTCTGGCTGATATTGGATGATTGGATAAATTATGTTGAATCAACGCCAGAAGAAGTCTATACTTTCCTTGAAGACCATGAAGTTCGGCCTGCGGATTTGAGAATGACAATCGAGGGGCGTATTGCTGAAATTTATTCAAAACAGCGTGGCGATTCTGAGGAATAAACAACAAGTTTTTAAACCAATCAGATAAACTAATCGTATGAAAGCAGTTATTTCAAATTACAGAGGATCACACAACACTCAAGTTAATAATCAGATGATTGTTATTCCTGAAGGTGTTTCTACTCGGGAAGATGCTGCAAAGCTTGAAGGTAAGAAAGCAGTCTGGATGACTCCTTCTGGAAAGAAAATTGAAGGAATTGTTACAAAACCTCACGGAAACAAAGGCGCTGTTAGAGTACGATTTGATCAAGGCGGACTACCTGGACAAGCACTTGGAACTTCTTTAGAAATTCAATAAAATCCATAACGCTTTTATGTGAGTATTATGACTTGAAACTGTACCTATAGAAAATTATAGTATTACTTCTCAGGGATAACACATCGATAAACTTTTAAAGAAAAATAGGATTTAATTAGTATGGTCAAACGAGTTAAATTCGAAGACAAGTTAGCAGTAATTCGTGTAAAAAAGACCTATGCTGCGCCGTTTTTGAAGTATAAGTACGTTTATTTGAAGAGAAAGGACATTTCTACAAGAAATAAGTTCAAAGGATTAATCGATAATGTCTGTCAAAGCTGGCCATCAGATGTTTATATGTTAAAACACCCTACTGGAAAAGTTTTTGCTCGATTTAGAGTTTCTGAAGGTAAAATGACTTTATTGTACAAAACATCTCCTGCAACTGGAAATTTATACCCAATTTGGGATTATTTTAAAGAGTAATTGATTTAAATGCTCTTGACAATTTGTTCTCATGGAGTTAATCAAAATTACTGAAGGAAAGAGTAAATTATGGGTTCCTGATGCTGAGAAATACAAGTTAGACTCCAAAATGCCGGTTTTCTTTAATCCAGTTATGCGTCTTAATCGAGATATTACTGTTGATGTTGTAAAGACTCTTGACAAGCCTAAATCGTTGGATTTATTGGCTGGAACTGGCGCAAAAGGAATTAGATTGGCTGTTGAAGCTGGATCAAAAGTTGATTTGAATGATGCTAATCCTTCTGCGTTCAAGTTGATTAAAAGGAATGCTAAACTGAATAAAGTTGATGTTGAAGTGTTTAATGACAGCGCGAATAAATTTCTGAGAAAATCTAGGCGAACTTATGATTTTATTGATGTTGATCCATTTGGAACACCCGTTCCTTTCTTACAGGAAAGCATAGCGCATCTGAGAAAAGGTGGAATAATTGGTGTAACTGCAACGGACACTTCTGCTCTTTGCGGAACTTATCCAAAAGCTTGTATAAGAAAATATGAATCTTTGAACAGGAAAACTCAAATGATGTTTGAAATTGGAACTCGAATTTTGATAAAAAAGGTTGTAGCTGATGGTTTGAATATGAGTGTTGCTTTGGAGCCGGTTTTCGTTCATAGCTCAAATCATTACATGCGAGTTTATCTTCGACGTGTTGAAAACTTGAAAAAAGTCCGAAAGAATTTGAAATTTTTGTTCCTTTGTCCGAATTGCTTTACTTGGAAATTTGAAAAGTCTATGCCTGAAACAAAAGTAAGATGTGGTTGTGGAACTTACAGCGAAGTTCTTGGTCCGATTTGGACTGGAAGTTTGTACGACAAGAAATTGTTGAAGCAAATGTCTGATTCAAATAAAACTGTTCAGAAGATTAAGGATGAAATTGATGTGTTTGGATATTATGATTATCACTTGATGTCAAAGAAACTTGAGGATGTTGGAGAACTACCTAAGATGGATGTTCTTATTGAAAAAATTCGTAAGAAAGGTTTCAAAGCCAGCAGGACTCATTTCTCTCCGACTGGAATTAAAACTGATTTACCGGCTAAGAGTTTTCTGAGATTACTTTATTTTCGGTAGACTGGCCAAGCATGTTCTGTTACTTCACCTGTTACTAAGTCAAAAGATTTTGAATCTACATGATGAATTGAGTCTATAAGTCTTGATAAATCTGAATCCCTTGGGAATCTTGGATCTAAATCGCCAGTGGATTCTGGAAGTTGACGTCTGTCTGTTAAGTCTGCAAAAGCGTAATCTGATTTTCCGTTGCCCCAATCTTCTAAATTATTTTGACCTTCTATAATTCTGGCTTGGAAATTATTCTTTGATTCTTTTTCTAAAATTACGGATATACAACTATCTGCTGCAGAATAATTTTCAAATGGTCCGTAGACTTTAGCATAGAAACCTATGTTTTGAGACCTAAATTCAAATGTTGCGTAAAATTCAGATTCCATTATTCTTGAATTCTTAATTCTTCTTCAGGTTCTTCAGTTTGACCCATTGCTAATCTTTCCGCTTCTCGTTTAGCTTTTGCCTCTTCGATAAGACTGTCTAAGTTTAGCTTTTCAATCATTTCTTTGTACCTGTTTCGAATTGTAACTTCTGTTACTCCAACTACGTCTGCGATTTCTCTCTGAGTTCGTTTTTCTCCAGTAATTAGAGACGCTACATAAAGCGCTGCTGCTGCTAATCCTGTTGGACCTCGACCTGAAGTCAATTCAGAGCTTTGTGCAATTTCTAAAATCTTTTGAGCTTGTGTTTGTGTTTCTGCTGAGAAACCAAGCTTGTTTGCGAACTTTGGAATATATTCGCCTGCTCCGCTTGGAGACATCTTAATTCCTAATTCTCTTGCAATAAATCTGTAAGTCTTACCAACATCTCTCTTGTTGTTATTTGTTAGTTGACAAACTTCGTTCAATGAACGTGGAAGCTTGAATTGTCGTGAAGCGATGTAGATTGCTCCAACAACTACACATTCCATAGAACGTCCTCGAACTAATCCTTTTTCTACAGCCATTCTGTAAATTCTAGCTGCTTCTTCCTCGATGGTTGGAGGAATATTTAGCAAGGATGAAATTCTCTTAAGGTCAGCTAAAGCGTACTTTAGGTTTCTTTCAAGAGATGTTGAAGATCGGTTGTGCCACTTTCTTAGTCGCAAATATTTTCTTCGATCTTTAACTGATAATTTATACACTTCAGAACTTGTACCTACTTCCGTACCTGTTCCCATGTCGTGCTTAGCATAACTTGATGGTGCTCCAGACCGTCTTTCATTTTGACCTTCGCCTGAGAATTCTCTCCATTCTTGACCTTGATCGATCATGTTTTCGTCCATAACGAAACCACAGCTGTTACATACAACTTCACCACGTTTGTTGTCTACAGAAAGTTTAGCGCTTTTGCACTCCGGGCATGATTTTACAGTTACCATTTTAAGTGTATTAACTCACCGATGGTACGACAAGCTTTATAAGTTTATACTCGGGCGCTTTTATAAAGGTTATGAAATGCTGTGTTTTGAGTGGGTTTTCGGTGTGCGTAAGCCATTAGCAACTTTTATAAAGCCATGCGAAAAAGGGATACGTACATGGGAAAGAAGTCTAGAGGACTAAATGCTGGAAAGAAATTAGCCAAGCGTAGACAAAAGTTCAAGTGGGCAGATAAGTGGTATACTCGTAGAGCTCTGGGACTTAAAGTTAAATCAGATCCTCTTAAGGGAAGCCCACAGGCGCGAGCGATTGTTCTTGAAAAAAGACAAGTAGAAGCTAAGCAACCTAATTCTGCTTTGCGAAAAGCTGCTCGAGTTCAATTAATTAAGAATGGGAGACAAGTTACAGTTTTCCTTCCAGGAAATCTTGCAAGTAAATTCATCGATGAACACGATGAAATTATGATTGAAGGAATGGGAGGTCACATGGGTAAATCTAAAGGTGACATTCCAAATATCAGATGGCAAGCATTCAAAGTTAATAGACAATCTCTACCTCAACTGGTAAAAGGTAAGGTAGAAAAGACAATTGGTAGAAAGTAAGATGGCTGAAAAAACAACTAAGACAACAAAGGAAAAACCTGCTAAGGTTGAAGCAAAGCCAAAAGCTGAAAAGGTTGAAAAGCCAAAGAAGGAAACTAAGCCAAAGAAAATTATTGCTAAATTAAATCCTTTCCAACAAAATATCAAAGATATGAAAATGTTTGGAAGATGGACAACTCATGATGTTATTGTTTCAGATCCGGGTTTGAAGGCTTACATGAATCTTGATCCAGTATTGGTCCCAACTTCACTTGGTAGATTTACAGCAAAACAATTCTGGAAGTCTAAGAGACCAATTGTTGAAAGACTTATGATTAGAATGTTTGTTGCAGGACACAGAGGTAAGAAACACGTTCGAACTTCTGGACACATGACTGGAATGAAAGTTAATGCTTACAATGTTATAATCAAAACCTTTGAAATTCTTGAAGAGAAGACAAAAGGAAACCCTGTTCAAGCAGTTGTTGATGCTATTGAAGCAGCAGCACCTCGGGAAGGAATTACAACTATCGAATATGGTGGAGTAAGATATCCTCGTTCAGTTGACTTGAGTCCTCAAAAGCGAATTGATTTGGCTTTGAGATGGATTACTCAGGGAGCTTACGACAAAATGGTAAAATCAAAAGGTAAGAAGCGAATTGAACAAACTTTGGCAGAACAAATTCTGGCAACAATTAATTATGATCAACAAGCTTCATTTGCATACTCAAAGAAGTATGACTTAGAGCGACAAGCTAAGGCAGCAAGATAATGGCAAAAGAATTTAAGATGACGGTGGCGGTTGGAAATCCTGGAACTAAAAAGACCTATAAGGTTGAATTAGACCAAGCAGGAGCACAACCTTTGTTCGGTAAGAAAATTGGACAAGAATTCAACGGAGAATCTATCGGACTAGATGGTTACAAGTTGAAAGTTACTGGCGGTTCAGATCTTTCAGGTTTCCCAATGCGAAGAGATATTGAAGGAACTGGAAAGAGACGCGTTCTTTTGAATGTTGGTTCGCTTGGATTTAGAAGCCGAAGATATCACAGCATTCCTGAAGGAGAGGGTGCTAAGAAGAAGCTAAAGGAAACTCGAAAAGGTGAACGGAGACGAAAATCAATTCGTGGTAATACTATTTCTGACTCAATTAGACAAGTTAATTGTGTCGTTACTAAAGCCGGTAAAGCAACTCCTGAAAAATTGCTTGGTTTAGAAGTTGAAGAAACTAAGCCCGAAGGTGAAGCAACTGAAGAAAAAGCTGAATCAAAGGAAGAAACTAAGCCTGAAGAAAAAGCTGAGTGAGCGCAAATACAATAAGGCGTTAATTCATTATAATAATTTTCGGTGTTTGTGTTGATAATTAATTTAAATCGGAAGGATAATCTTGTGTTATGAAAACTCAGAGACTTCGTGTTAAAATTAGAGACTACTTAAAAGATAGACCTAGAAATACTGCTGAAATTATGGAGCATATAAATTCTACGTTGAGACATGGAACTACGTCTCAACAATTAGGAAATGTTTTGTCAAAGGATAAATATACTTTCAAACTTGGAGAGATTCGACGATCTGGACTTGTAGGTGGGGCATATGGAATTTGTGAATGGGGTACAAGTGACTGGATAATTCAATATCAGAATCCTGAAACTCCTTCTGAAATTGTTTATGAATCTCCGGACGGAGTTTCAATAACTTACTCTTTGAGTGAGAGTGATGTTGATAGAATTAGAAATTTAGAAGAAGAAAAATCCTTGGATGATTTTACAGTTTAAATTCCCCAAATATCGTTTACTTTTCGTTTGATTTCAGCCAGTTCTTTTAGAACTTCAATCTCGCTTTTTGAGAGCAAAGCTTTCTTGTCTTTTAGTTTTCTAAAGGCTGTCTCAGACATATTTGTAATCAAGAAATCTCCGCCGTCTGCTCCTCGACCGAGAGTTAGCTTTTCAACTGAAACTGCTGCTTCTTTTCCTTTTGGCAGTTCATCTAGTTTCTTTCCTTTGTCTTCAATTGTTTTTACTCTTCCGACAACTTTTCCATCTATATTGACCAGTTCAGTTTTTGGAGTTAGTTTCCCGTCAATAACTTCTGCTCCAAATATTGCTGGACCTGATTGTCTGAAAATATATTGTGGCATAATTCTAATCTTTGCAGGCCATTGTAAATCTGAAATTTCCTCAAGTTGTAGTCTTTGTTTTCGCTCTGCATGTAGTTCTTCAAACTCTTCAACGATTTTGTATATTACTTGATTAATTATTATCGGAATTTTCTTCTTCTTAGCCATTGATTCCAATTCTTGATCAATAGTTACATTAAATCCTAAAACAAATGGATATTCACTTCCTTTGTCAAGAGTTCCTTCCGCCTCAACAATATCTCGCTTTGTTATATTTCCAATGTCTGCTCGCTTGATTGGAATGTCGTGCTTTTGGAATAATTTTGAAGCTGCTTCCAAACTTCCAAGAGTGTCTGCTTTCAATACAACTCCGTCCTCTCCAGTTTCTACAAGTACTTCTTCAATTTCTTCTTTGATTTTATTTTGTGCTTCTTCAAGTTTATCTTCGTCTTGAACTGAAATAATTGGTGCTCCAGAAATTGCTTGACTTAAATCATTTGCAAGAATTTTTACTCCTGACGCTGCTACAACTTCTTTAATCTTATCAAAAGACGATTTCTTATCTCGAATTTCTGAAAGAGGTTTTGTTTTCAAAAGCGCCTTTACCTTTGTAGTAATTGCGGAATCAAGACCTCCGACAACAATTGTGTCGTCCTGTCTAAGTGTTCCTTCATAAATAATTATATCTGCGGTTGTTCCCATTCCTTTTTCTTCTTTGATTTCTAGAATTGTTCCTCTTGCTGGTGCATCAGTTTCAATTTCTAATTTTCCAGTCAAAAATTTTTGAGACAAACCAGTCAGCACTGCAAGTAATTCTGGAATTCCTTCTCCGGTTTTTGCTGAAACTGGAACAATTGAAACGGTTTTTTGGTGGTCTTCAACTTGAGGATATAAGTTTGATTCAAAGCCCATCTCTGATAAGTCTCCAAGTATTTTGTAGAAATTGTTGTCAAAATATTTCTTGACATTTTCAGGTTGTTTCTTTATATTTTTGATGAAAATCTTATCTTCTGAATTCCAACCAGTGATTAAATCAACTTTGTTTGCTGCAATTACAAAAGGAACTTTGAAAGATTTTAGAATTTCAATAGATTCTCTTGTTTGGGGTTGAATTCCTTGATTAATATCTATTACAAGAACTGCTAAATCTGCAATTGAACCGCCTCTCTTTCTTAGATTGCTGAAAGCTTCGTGACCTGGAGTGTCAACAAACAATAGTCCGGGTATGGTAAATTCAAGTTTGAATAAATCTAAAAGTTCACCACAAGATTCCTTAATTTTCTTTAATGGAACTTCGGTTGCTCCTATGTGTTGAGTAATTTTTCCTGCTTCTCTGTCAGCAAGAGTCGTTCCTCTGAGGTAGTCTAGTACTGAAGTCTTCCCGTGGTCGACATGACCTAGGACAGTTATTATCGGTTGTCGGATTGTCATTTTCCATCATTACCTCTAGAAAAAAGCTTATTTTTTGGTTTAAAAGCCTTGTTATAGCCTTGTTCGCTTGAAGCCTCTTGATAATTCTGGAAAAGAATCTATTATTTGGTCAATTGGCGTGTAAAGTCTTATTAGATGGTATCTACGTAAATGATTTCCGTATTTCCAAGTTATTTTGCGGTGGAAGGCTATCAAAACTGCGCCAACACCCAGAATAAAGCTAGATACGTATGATATAACTTCTTTAATTGAAAATATTTCTGCGAATTCTCCGGCATAGAATAGTGCGATTGCTGCGAGTCCCCAAGTTATGCTTTCAAATATTGCAACGGCTTGCCCGTGCTTATTGGTTGGAGTCATTTCTGCGAGCCTTACATAGATTGGTCGATCTATTGCTAAGAATCCGATTGCAACGCCTCCCGCCATGAGAGTATATGCTAATAGGTGATTAACGGTGAAGAATAATTTCATAAAAGTTCCAACCATTAGGAAACCCGGGATTATCAGCCACTTTGAATGAAATTTGTCAGAGAATTTTCCCACAGGTAATTGGAACGGCAGTAATACTATTGATGAACCCATTATAACAAGTCCTGCCTGCCAGAAATCATATCCAACTACGCTTCGTAAGTAAATTAGAATGAACGTTGCCCAAACTAATTGTGCTGATGAACGTATTAATCTAATGAAAGATAGCAAAGCAAACCCTTTTGTGATTAGAATACTTTTGTAATTCTTGACAACTCTAGATACGTCAGGTAATTTGTTCTTATGTTTTGTATCGGTCAACATAAATAATAATCCGAGTGTTGAAATTCCGATGATGAATGATGTGTAGAATAATTCTTTGAATCCGAATAAGTAAATAATTAGACCTCCAACGAGTGGTGCGACAATTAGTCCTACGTGTCTAAATGTTGAACGAATTGCTCCGTATGTGGAGAGTTTTTTTAGTTCAGATATGTCCCAGACATAACTAATGTATGCTGGATAGAATATTGCTGTTCCGATTCCGTAAATTATTCCTCGAGTTATGAAGAATGCTTCGCTGACAAAAAATGCTAAGCTTAGATTTGTAAACGCCATTATGAGTCCACCGATTAACATGACTTTTCGGCGATCGTAATAATCAATGAATGACCCTGCAATCAATTTTACAAAATTAGTTGTTACTACAGATATTGCCACAATTATTCCGATGTTTACAAGGTTTACTCCGACGTGATAGAAATAAAGTGGTAAGAATACAAATACTAACGCTGTTGAAAAACTCATTAAGAAAGAGATTACATTAGAAATTTTATTGTTTGATTTGGTCTTAATGTTCATTAACTAAAAAGTATTGCCAGATATTAAAACTTAACCAAATAATTTGTCCTTTAGTCGTTTCATGTAAGTTGGACCATTCATTATTGCGCTCTCAAGAGAAATTGATGCATAGGCTTTTTTGGTTTTCATTGCTAGACTCAGTCGAATTAAATTTGCTGCGATTATAAATCCTGATAAACCGTATGCAAGTTCATCAACATAATCTGGAATGTGTTCGGTTACAAATCTTCCCGCATATCCCGTTCCTTGGACTGCGACATAATATTGTGGTGAGAATGTAACATCAATTAGCGCATTTTGCTTTGTTAGAACATGTGCTTCTTTTTCCGCAATTAAAGCAAAGGCTTCTTGGTCTCCGCGAGTCATGCATCCACCAATGTATGCTTGTAGAAATGTTCCTACTGGACCGATGTTTGCTTTACCTTTCAGTCGCTTTTTGTAAATATTATTTATCCATCGGTTTACAAAGCCTGTTTCTTGTACGTATTCAAAATATGCAGCTTCTGCAGCTCGTCGGTCTGTAATTTGTCGGTTTCCTTGATTATCAAGACAGAATAAGCCACGTTCCTCTAGTATTGATTCCAATGTCGCCATTTTTAATTAAAAAACAATATGTTCGTCGGCTCGCTTGTAAGAATGTAATTCCTTTTTGTCGAACCAAAGCGCCACTTCTTTCTTTGCGTCTTTTGCGTCTCCAGATGCGTGGATAATATTTGCAATTGATTTTCCTGCTCTATCTGCATATGCGTAAGAGTGATGTGCGTAATCGCCTCTTATTGTTCCGGGTGTTGCTTCTGCTGGTGCTGTTGAACCAACAATTCTTCTTACGTTCTTTATTGCCTCAACGCCTTCAAGAACTATTGCTACGACTGGTCCAGAACGAATAAATTTATCAAGCCCTGCAAAAAATGGTTTCCCGATGTGGTCAGAATAATGTTTTTTTGATAAAGCTGTATTAACCCAAACCATCTTCATTCCGATGATTTTCAACCCTGCGTTTTCAAATTTTGAAATAACGGTTCCAGTTAGAGATCTTTGGACTCCGTCGGGTTTTATTAATACTAATGTACGCTCTATCATGCCTTTTTGGTACCGAGCAAATTTAAAACCTTAACGCTTTCTCTTTATCTGTCTAGATAATCTTCTAGTCAACTCTTTCAGTGCAAGTCCGAATTTCCAATCTACACCTTCGGCCCTAATAACTTTTCCTTCTGGAGTTTCCGCTTCCCCCGTTATTGCGTATTTTGTTCGCTTGCCTTGTTTTTCATAACGTTTCATTCTTAATCTTAGTCGTTTAAATTGTCTAGAAAATAATTTCTTTCCTAAAATCTCTCGAAGTCTTCTTCGCTCTTTGAGATCTAATTTTTTATCTGAAAACTCAACTTTCATAATAAGATTAGTCTTGAATTTATTTAACAGTTACGCTCTTTGCGAGGTTTCTTGGTTTGTCCGGATCTAATCCTTTCATGACTGCTAAATAATATGAGAGTGCTTGAATCGGAATTATTCTTAATATTGGCGAAAACTTGTCTGGACCTAAAACTTTAATCCAATAATCAAATACTTCGTGCTTCTTTTCTGAGATTCCAATTATGAATGCTCCTCGGCTTTTTAGCTCCTGAGCATTTGATAAAATATCGTGATTGTCTTCGTTAGGGACAAAAACTATACAGGGCGTTCCATGCTCAATCATTGCTATTGGTCCGTGCTTAATTTCTCCACCCGCAAAACCTTCTGCGTGTATATATGAAACTTCTTTTATTTTTAGCGCAGCTTCCATTGCTGTTGCGTAATCTCGTCCTCGACCAATTGTGAATAGATGGTTCGAATATCTAAGAATTTGTGAAAGTTCCTTTGTGTATTTTCTTGCAGATTCGCTAGTTAGATAGTAAATATTTCGTATTATTTCCTCGAGTTCTTCCTTGGCTTTATTTGGTTTTGTAATCAATGCTGAAGCAAGAAGCATTAGAATTGCGACTTGAGCCGTGTAGGATTTTGTTGAGAGCACGCAAATTTCCGGGCCGACATTCATGAAAATATTTTGATCCGCAAGTCTGGACAGTGATGAACCTTGAACGTTTACAATTGAAATTATTCGTGCTCCGCGAGTTTTTGCAGTCTTTACTGCTTTAATTAAATCAAGAGTTTCTCCAGATTGAGATATTGCTAGAACTGTTGAATCTTCACTAAGGAATTTTTCATACTGTTCAAATTCATGTGCGTGGACAATCCTTGGCATGAGTCCGTTCTTCAAGAATTCTGTTTCTGCTGCCTTTGCTGCGTTGTAAGATGAACCACAAGCAACGATGTAAGCTTTTGAAGATTTCATTCTGTTAGCTACATTTGTAATTAATTTTGAGTCTTGTATCAGAGATTGTTTTACTGTGTCAACTTGCTCTGAGATTTCCTTGAGCATGAAATGTTTGAAGTCGCCTTTCTTGGCTTTGTTTACGTCCCAATCAATTTTAGAAATTTCCCGATGAACTTCTTTTTCACCGTTTAGAATTTTTAATTCTGAATTTACATATCCGTAATCGCCATCTTCCAAATAAATTACATTTTTTGTTCTGTCAATAAATGAAGTTACGTCTGATGAAACAATTAAGGCATCTTTGTCAACTCCCACAACCAAAGGGGAATCTCTTCGAGCAAAAAATATTTTGTCACTTGAGTTGTGGAGAAAAGTTATTGCGAATGTTCCTTTTAGTTCATCAAGAGTTTTTTTGAACGCTTCTAAAACATCTTTTGAATTTTTAAGATGGAATTCAATTAAATTTGGTATGACTTCTGTATCTGTTTCACCGTAAAAAGAAAATCCTTCTTCTTTTAGTTTGTTTTTTAGTTCTTCATAATTTTCAATAATCCCATTATGAACGAGTGAAATATTCTTTGAATTTGAAATGTGCGGGTGTGTATTATTTTCTGTTACTTTCCCATGTGTTGCCCAGCGAGTGTGGCCAATTACAAATGTTGCATTTCCTTCTTGGTTTGGTGTTGGAATTTTTCCAATCTGTCTTTCAGTTTTCAGCTGGTCTTCTTCCTTGAAAGTAAATCCCCAAGAATCATATCCGCGGTAATCCAGACTTTTAATCATTGATACAAACTCTGATAATTGAATAGAATTTGATACACTGGAATAGCCTACAATACCGCACATATAGCGAAAAGTGAAAATTTGTATTAAAAGTTTGTGAAACAGAAAGTTGATTATTCTGAAGTTTCTGATTCCAGACTTGTTTGCTCGGTTTCAGTTTGTACTTCAACTTTTGATTCAGCAACTGTTTCTTCAGCCGGAGTTTCCAGTTCAGCAACCGGTTCTTCAGTAACTGGCTTAACTGGAGTTTCTTCAATAGTCGGTTCTTCTACTTTTTCCTCAACCTTTGTTTCTTTCTTAGGCTTAATTTCAAAATTTGTTGGAGTTGGTTTCACTCCGTTTAATTTGTTTAGATGAATGTCAATTGTTGAAACTCGGATTGGTCGTCCGTCTTTGTTCTTGAAATCTTCTGCAGCAATATCTACTTTTCCAATTTCAATGCTATCAGTTAAGAATTTGCTTCGAACCATCTCTGCTACGTCGACAGCTCGACTGATGAATTTGCCTCGAGATCGAATTATTACGCTTTCAGCATTGTTAGTCGTGAATTGCATGACTACTGCTGTGACATAGTTCATAAATGGCTTTCCGCCCACAAATACTATTCTTTCCTCAGGTATCATTGTGATATTTAGTCTGTCGATAGCTTGACTCGTTTTGTTGCGTATCCAGCAAGCTGATTTCTAATTTTCTTTGTCTTAACGTCGGATAATTCCTGAACCACTAGCTTATTCTTGTTAAAATCATCAGTAAACTTCTCTCTATGTTTAGTCAAAAGTTCTTCTACTAGTCTTTTTGTAAATTTGGTTCGGATTCGTCCCATACTATTTGCGTCAGATGCGACTTTAAAAAGCTTGTTGTTGGCTAGAGTGATAATTACTTTCCTGCCACGATTTCAATTATATCCAGATGTTTGAGATTGTGGTCCTTTCCCACTGTTTGTTTTGTTCTAACATCAACTGCTCTAATGAATTTATCACCAAACTCAGTATGTAGTCTATATGCGAAGTCAAGCGTTGTGCTATCTTTTGGCATTAAGAAGCAGTCTGGCAAAACATTTCCTTTTGAATCTTCCAGTTTGCTTACGCCTCCTGGGTGGATTGCAATGTAATTGAGAATGTTAAAAACTGTAAAGTTTAAGATGTCCTGAACGCCTGTTGATTTGTTAGTTTCTAGGAATTTTTTGACTTTTGCGAGTGCTTCTTTCTGTTTGTCAGTAAGCTTTCCAATAATCTCAAAATGATTTTCACCAGGAATATAATCAATTAGTTTTGCTTTGTTGGCTTCTCTAAGTGCAAGTTCAAATTCTGCTGAACTTGAAATTATTTTGCTATCTGTTTGAGTTCTTACTCTTTCAAGATTTGCTTTAGAAGTAGAAACATCCATTTTATTTGCTGCAATTATAATTGGTTTAGCTTGCTTTCTTAATTCTGATGAGAAGTTCTTCATATCTTCTTCCGACCACTCAGTTAATTTGGTTGAAAGTCCTGACGTATTGAATGCTTTCTTTACCATTCCTAAATTTATTTTAATTCCTGAAAAATGTTCTGCGATTGCTCTGTCAGCAGGAGTTCCAGAAAGCTGTGCTTGTCTTGCAAACTTTGACCAGCCTCTTTCCATAATTTGGTAAAGCCAAGTATCTAATTCTTCTTCTAGGAATTTTATATCATTGCTTGGATTGTATGAGCCCTTCTCAACGGCTTCTCCTTTTTCATTTGTTGAACCTGAAATGTCAATAACATGAATTAGTGCATCAGCTGAACTCAAGTCATCCAAGAATTTATTCCCCATGCCTTTCCCTTCTGATGCTCCTGGAACAAGACCTGCGACGTCAATTAATTCTATTGGTACAAATCTAAAATCTCCGTGAACGTATCCTTCTCTTGGATCTGCGGTTTTTTCAAAATCTTTTGCTGCGTCTTTAATTTTTACAAAAGCCGTTCCATGATTTGGTTCAATTGTTGCAAAAGGATAATTTCCAATAAGCGCTTCAGCTAAAGTTGCTGCTCTGAAAAATGTTGATTTTCCAACATTGGGTTTTCCCACAACTCCGATTAACATAGTTTGATTTCGAGTTTGAGTTTTTAAGAGTTCTTATTCAATCAAAAGAAGTGCATACATTATAGCAATTCCAAGAAGGAACCAAAGAACTTGAAGTGCTGATTTTTCCAGGTTGTCTTCTTTATGTAGTTCTGGAATTAGATCTGCTGTTGCAATGTAAATAAAGTGTCCTGCTGCGAAAGGGATTAAGAAATGAGTTAGTCCTACTACTTGTCCTGAAAGATATATAGCTAAAACTGCTCCAATTACTGCAGTTAATGCCGTGAGGAAATTGAGTCCAAGTGCTTTGTGTCTTGAAAATCCTCCGTGCGTCAAAACTGCGAAGTCCCCGATTTCTTGAGGGATTTCATGAAGCGCCACCGCAATTGTTGTTGCAATTCCTACTGGGATGCTTAGAAGATAACTTGCTCCGATTAGCAAACCATCAATGAAATTATGTATGCCGTCTCCAATTAAGCTAGTCATTGCAAATGGTTTGATTCTTGCGTGATTGTGTCTGTGTGGGCTGTGGTGACAATGTCTCCATCTGATTAATTTCTCAACAATAAACATTGAAAGCAGTCCGAGAATTACATATAATGCTGTAATTGTTTCAAATCCAATTTCTTCAATTAATTCTGGTAAGAGATGTAGAAATGAATCTCCAATCAAAGTTCCTGCCGAGAGAGCAACTAAATAAAGAAGTATTTTGTCAAGAGTTATTTTCCTGATTGACAGTGTGAAGACTCCTATGAATGAAATTAAACTGACCCCGATAACGCTCAGAATAATATATTGTTCCAGTGTGGCCATGGTGCTATTTGTAGAACTGAATATATAATTGTTTCGTGTAGAATAAATAGATTTAAAATTAAGTGGTAAGTTAAAACATTATGAAATCTGGAATCAGAGCAATTGATTTTATGAACCACAAAGTGGTTACTGTTACTCCAGATATGACTATAAGAGAGGCAGCGAAACTTATGAATGTCCATCGAGTTGGTGGCGTTCCTGTCTGTGACGGTGGAGACTTGGTTGGTTTACTAACTGAGAGAGATATTATGATGAGAGTTACTGCGCTTGACAAACTTCCGAGTTCTTTGACAGTTAGTCAAATTATGCAGAGTCCTTTGAAAGCTACTGGAACTAAGTTTGAAGATTTGTCAAGTCTTGCTCGAAAGATGAGAGAACATAGTATTTCAAAAATTCCAATTGTTGACAGTGGAAAGTTGATTGGTATTGTTACAAACAAAGATGTTGTAGCTCATGCGCCGGATTTGCTAGATACATTTATTGAAAGATTGGCGGCCAGTGGCAAAGGTATGGCAGGTCATCCTGCGGCGTTTGGACAGTGTGAGGATTGTGGTTCTCACGGACATTTACATTTTCAAATGGATCAATTCCTCTGTGACGATTGTACTACTTAAATCAAAACTCCAATAAGATTTCTTAATCCTTGCGCAAATCCTAAAACAAATATTGCGATTAGAATTAAATTTGAGAATTCTTTTTCCTCACTCTTATTTAGTAAATAAAGAATTGGTACTATTATTGCTAATTTTAATGGAATAAATGAAAAGGGTGAGCCTGTTTGTTCGATTACAAATCTTGGTAGGATGTGCTTCTCAAATCCTCCGAATATTGATAGAATTAATGCTGTATTGACTGCGTCAAAGAGTTGTCCAGTGTACGCGAAAAGTGTTAGATTATTGGTAAACCATTCCTGTTTGAGATTCTTTGCGATAAGTATGCTAATCCAAGTTCCTGCGATTAGACTAAATATTATGCTCGGTAAGTAGTTCAAATTGTGGAAAGTTGGCATTCCATAATTTAGTGGAATAAATATCAGCGCAAGGACTCCAATTAATCTTGGTCTGCTTAAAAGCAATCCTGCCAAAAAGATTGCAGTCATTGTTAGATATATTCCTGGACTAACACTTAGGAAATTTTTGGGAATTAAATTTACATCAACATATGCTCTGACTAATGCACCGAGAAAAATGTACGGAATTAAATCTATAGCTAAAGCGGAATTAATTTTTATGTTCTTTTTCTGAAAAATTTTATGAATTAGATACAATCCTCCGAAAGCTAGAAGTGCATAAGTTAGTGTGTTTACTATATTATATTCATAAGTTGCACTGAATGGCTCAATAAAATATTTCTCTAGAAGTGCCATCCGCTATCTTCTTCCTCTTCCTCTTCTTGAGGTTGTCTTCTTAGCTGTTCTGGTTGCTGTAAAGATTGTGGTTGTTCATAACTTGGTTGAGGTTGAGGTTGAGGTTGCGCTGGTTGGATTGGCTGTTGAGGATTGAACGGATTTACTTGCGGTCTTGCTGGTTGGGGTTGTACTGGTTGCGGTCTTGGTTGAGCATTTGATCTGCTCTCGAGTGCAGACATACGCTGAGAAATTGATTCAACATTTCTTCGTAATTGCTCAAGAGTTGAATTGAGCATTTGAACACTCCTTTGGATTGAATCAAGTTTTCCGTTGCTCGGTGCTACAGAAGGTATTTGTTTAAATCCCGATGATTCAGAACTTGAGTGCTCCATGTCTGCAGACGGTCCTGGAACGGCCGTTCCGCTTGGTTTTCCAAATTTTTCATCAAAATGGGGAAAATCTTCTTTCTTTTTCTTCAAAGGATTGATTTTATCCAGAAGTGCCATGCTATTTGGTGCTTTGGAAGCTTAAATAATTTGCGTAGATAGAACATTGGTAAAGTATTAATATAATCAGAGCAATTTGCTAATATGTCCAGAAAAAAGTCTAAAGGTTCTTCCAAGCATGAAGAAGCGATTTGGGATAAGCAAGGCTCCAAGGAAATTCATTATGAGAATTTTGCTGAAGGTATTGAAAAATTCTATTTCTGGGTGACTGATTTTCTTGAAAGCAATCTTCACTATAAGCTTAGCAAAATTGAAGATACTTCATTTGCAAGTGTTGGTTCTTCTCAATGGGGTTTGATTGAACAGCGAAAGTCAATTCAGCAAGATAAGGCTGCTCAATATATGGGTACAATTGGTGGAATGATTAAGAGCATGATGCAGATTTACAAGGAATTGAAAATTATTGATGAACGTCTCAATTATTACAAAGAGGCAGATTCTGGAAGCGTTGCGGCGGAAATTGCTCTGAAATCTCTTTGGATTGATCTGGTGGAAGGCGGAGCAAAGCAACCTACTTCCGTTCTTGGATTGGCATCACAAGTTGGTTTTGTTACTTTACCTGATTTATTCTTTAATATAAATCCAAAAGATGAAAAGTCTGTTGACAAAACGGTTGATGCTGCTAAACTAGAAACGAATGTTCAAGTTAAGAATATCTTGAAACGAAAGTTAAAGCAATATATGACTTGGAGAACTCGAACTAAATCAGAACTGGCGACTCGGCGTTATTTCAATATCAAATATTTGGCTCAGCACTTTAATGTAATTAAGATGTATGCGGATTGGGCAAAACCATACTTACAAAATATTGGTAGATTGAATCAAAATGTTCAAGAAGAATACTCTTACCAATTGCTTGAGGGAAGTGAAAGTACTGTTGCAGATATTGAATTAATGGGTCAACGATTGATTAAAGAGCGGGACTCAGAATTTGAACATGTTTTTCCAGTCATGGTCGTGAGCTTTCATCATAGAACTCGACCTGTTAGCGCCTATCAACAAGAGCAACATCGTGGAAGTTTACACATTGGCAGAGTTGAAATAACTTTTACAAGTTATCTTGCAAACAAAAAAGGAATTGAGGAGTATAAAAACAAAAAGAAAACTGAAACTTTTAAACTTCTTAAGACGGTTGATGCTTCTATGAGTGCTTTGTTAGACAGTCCAGACTCGAAGGCTGAGTTTGAAGGTTATCTGAAGGAGGCTGAAGGAATTGAGGAGAAGCAAGCAGAAGATGGGAAAAAGGTTAAAGGGCGATCTGGCTTTGGAGGTTTTGAGATTTTTATTCCGGAATATTTTAAGAAATCACGACGAGAGGCTCGTTCAAAGGCGAAAAGTGGGAAGGCGGCTCTGCTAGCTGCAAGAAAAAAGGCTGAAGAAACAACTACTGAAAAGGCACTTGCTAAAATTATTGCAAAAGAAGATGTTGATACTATTTTCAAGACCTTTAAGATTGTCCACGGAATGTTGGTAAGAAATTAAAATGATTGGTCCAAAAGAATGGGAAGAATTGAAAAAAGAAATTGCTAAGCTTGATCCAATCTTGAGAATAAAGCGTTTGAAGCAAGCTCTAATTCGTACAGCAGATTCTAAGATTAAACGTGAAATTGATGAGTTGATTCTGAAAGCTGAGTCTGATTCTATTGAATTTTTTGATTCTCGAAAAGTGAAGCCTGTGTTGCCTCAACACTCACTTGAAAAATTAGTTAGTGATCGAAAATTTGAAGAGGGGCGACAAGATAGAAAGATTGAAGATATTGCAAGTGAAGAAAGCGGTTTGACTGATTCTGAAGTTAAACAAAAAGCTGCTGATTATGATCCAAATAAGAAAAATGAGTTTTATGAATCTGATACGAGTGAAAGTATAACTTACAAGCCGGTCGAGCACGATGCTTTCGGTGTTAAGTTTGAAGACAACAGCTTAAATAGAAGAAAGGACTATGTAAATAAGGAGGAAGTTGATTTTAATGGCGCACGATCATAATCATGGACACAATCATCACCATCCTGAGACTCCGGAAGTTCCAAAATATTGGCATTCTATGGATTCAAAACAGTGGAGTTCTGAGGCAGACCGAGTGAAATTGGGTATTAGTACTCCTCCGATGCAAGACCAACTTCAAAGTATTCAAGCGCGGATTCGTCAGGGTGCTACGGCAGTAGAATTGGGTTTTTTGGGTACAGGAAAGGGTTCAGCAGGACAAGGTGCTTTTACTCCCGGAACGGTTGGTATTCCTGAACGTGAAGCTATTCGAGACATTGCCAAAGTTAATGATGTTAAGGTTTCATCGGTTCATTCTTCTATGAAGATTCAAGGTTTGGCAGGTTTTGATGGTCGGCAAGGATTTAGTGAGGCTAAGCGAGCGCAAGATATGGAAGAAGTCCGACGAACAATTGATTTTGCCGGAGATGTTACAGATGGCGGTGCGGTTGTCGTTCATACTGGAGAGTTTCCATATAGTATTCAAGGAAAGCATGGAGAGACTCCATTCAAGACAAAGAGTGGAAAACCAATTAAATTTACTGAAGGATATGTTACATCTCAACGCGCGCCGAACTATTTAATTGATATTCAAACAGGTAAGCTTGCTTCAGATATTGGTCCAAACTTCAGAGTTAAATATTTGGAAAAGAAGCCGGGCACAGAATTGAAGTTTGAAGAAAGGACTAAAGTTTATGACGATTTTGTTAAAGATGCTAGTTTTAACTTAAAAAGTGAGGAAAGGAAACTCGCAAACATGGAAGAATTCAAAAAGTACAATCAAGGAAAAACATTAAGTGATTCTGAATATAAGAATACTTATGGTGATCCGGGATGGGTCGCGTTACACTTTCAAATTAAAGAAGGTATTACGCAAAGCAAATCCGATGAACTTTGGCACAAGGCAAGATATCAAGAATATAAAAATGATTTTGATCAGTCTAAGATTCAGTTAAAATTAGCAGAAGCGTTACATTCACGTTCAGGTGTTTCTGTTCCTGCTGCGGAAGGCCAGAGGCGTATTGATGATTTACGACGTAAAGTTGAGCTCTCTAGACATCATGTCAAAGCTGAAGAAGAGTATATAAAAAGATATGACCTTCAGAGAAAAAATGCATATGAACAGCTGTATAATATTCGTCCAATCGAGGCTTATGGTATTCAAAAAACTTCTGAGTCAATTGCCGAACTAGCGCTTGATGCGGCTAAAGTTACTCGCGATAAGAAATTGAAAAATCCTTTGTTTGTTGCTCCCGAAAACTTGTGGGGTGATCAGTATGGTGCGCATCCCAAAGATTTACGAAAGATTATTGTTGATTCTCGAGCGAAAGCTGTTGAATTTATGACTGCTGATAAAATTAAAATACATGGTGAGGAAGTTAATAATCCATTCAAAGGCAGAGTTAAGAAAGCGCTTGGACATATTCCTTCTAAATCTGAAGCAAAAAAGATTGCTGAAAATCATATCAAAGCAACGTTTGATATTGGACATGCGAATATTTGGAGAAAGTATTTTGACGGAGATGAAAAAGAATTCAAATCTTGGATGGGTCACGAAGTTGATAAGTTGACTAAAGATGGAATAATTGGTCATGTTCATGTTTCAGATAATTTTGGATATAATGATGAACATCTCCCTCCCGGTTATGGAAACGCTCCGATTAAAGAATTTTTGACTCATATGCAGAAATCTGGTTTTGAGAAGGAATACATTGTTGAGCCCGCTCATCATGATGTTGGGGCACTCCATGCAGGAATGGAATTTTTACAAACTCCAATTTACAGAATTGATACTCAAACTCATCGATGGACTTCTCCTGAACGATCTTATTTCGGTCAAACTCATGTTCCAGGTTTTGTTACTCCCGGATATTTACCTCACGCAGGTGGAGAAAGAAAACCAATGGTTTGGTCTGAATTGCCGCTAGAATAAACCCTACCAAAATTATTTATAGTCTGAAGCATACTATTTGATTATGAAGTTTAAGTACCAACGACGTGAAAATACTCTTGAATCCAAATATCCTAAACTTGATAGAGATATTGCTCGGAAGTTTGCTAAACTTGTTAGTGCTGAGCTAGGCGATTTAGTTTCAGCGCTTGTGTTGTTTGGTTCTGCTGCTCGAGGAAAATCTAAAAAGAATAGCGATATTGATATTTTACTTGTTGTAGATGATGTTCACATTAATATGAACAAAGAATTAGTTGAAACTTATCGCATTCTTGTACAGAAAGCTGTTGCAAAAGTTAATCCAGACCGACTTCACGTTCAAACGTTGCCACTAACTACTTTTTGGGAATATGTTCGTGCTGGAGATCCTGTCGCAGTAAACATTTTACGTGATGGAATAGCATTGATTGACCGGGGTTTCTTTGACCCTCTTCAAATTCTTTTATTGAATGGTAGAATCCGCCCTTCTGGAGAATCAGTTCATACCTATTTGAATATGGCGTATTCCAGTTTGAACCGTTCAAAATCTGGATTGGATAATGCTGTTGTTGACTTGTATTGGGCGACCATTGATGCGGCTCATGCAGCGCTTATGAGTATTGGTGAAGTTCCAACCAGTCCAAGCACAGTTGCGGATATGATTGATGAAAAGCTTGTCAAGCAGAGATATGTGGGTAAAAAATACTCAGATATAATGCGCCATATGTATGAAGTCTCAAAGCGAATAATGAAGCGAGAGATTAGCAATCTTGATGGCAAAACATATGACAGATATCTAAAACATGCAGAAGATTTTGTTGAAGCAATGAAGAAAGTGGTTAATCATAAGTGATTAGTTTAGATATTCAATTAATTCTTCTAGAGTGTTAATGCCCATTCTTGCGCCCATTTCTGGAAGTGCGTTATTTACTAAATCAATAATTCCTGCCCTTTCAAGTTTGTTCGAAACTTGTTCAATTATTTCTTGATTTTCAGATAAATAAGCAAGATGATTTGGTTTGGTGATTATATTATTCATTAGACTGACAATTACATTCCCAACTACTGATTTCTCTTCGCCCTCTACTTCTGTAAGATAGTCAATAGAATTTCTTAGATAATTAAGGATATTTTCAGAGCTTTCATTCATAACAAATCTTATTGGAGATAGTCCTTCACATAGATTATTTAATAAGCTATTTAAGTTGTCAATATTTGTTGGATCTGATTGATAATTATTCATCAATTCTTTTGGAATTATTTCAGAAGAATGCATCATTAGTCCAGCTTTCAAAGGAATATTATTATTTATTTCTTCAATTGTATGATTATGACCGTAAGCTCGAGCAGTAGTTTCTAGTAGAAATTCATTAACTTTATTGTATGCGACCGGATTGTTTTCTCCTCTTACATCAATAAGTTTTTGCATTAAGTCGTAGTGTGCGCTTGTTTTGAAGTCTTCTTGCTCTTTACCAACTGCTCTGATTTGTTGTGCATATAACCATTCTGTCATTTAATTTGTCTTAAGTTTTGATTTAAAACTATTTTGTTCTGACCTTGAAAATGTTAGAAAACATTTAAAACCATGTGTTTCGTTTGTAGTTTATGGTCAATAGTCCAAATCCTTCTCAAGATTTAACAAGTAATGAGAAATTAAAAGAGATGTTTGGTAAATTTAACGAATCTCAGCAAAGTTCTAAGCAAAAAGCTATGGATGAATTGAACAAAGTTCTTGATAAAGTTCAACCGACTGCTGAAAAGATTAAAGATTCTTTGTTAAAGCGGCATAAGAAGGAAATACTCGGTGCAGTTTTGACTATGCGACCTTCTGCTCCAAAACCTGGTGGAAAACCTAAACTGAATCCTAATTTGATTATTGTTTCTGAATTGAGAAATAAATCTCCAAAGGAAAAAATGACTCATATTGCAGATATTGAGAAAGATGGAAACAGTATGACTAAAACAAGCGGTCTTAGAGTAACTTCTGTTTTGCTTGAAGAGATTTGGGATTTTGCAACGCGAGGTCAATATGATATTATGCGTAGTATTGTTTCTGGAAGATTGATTCATGACGAAGGTGATTGGATAAAATCTCTGAAAGCTGTTGAGATTCATAAAATTAAGATGCTCAAGAAATTTGAGAAATATGTTGTGTCTTATGTTATGGCTGGTTCTCTAATTCGTGGAGAGGCGACTCCCGATTCAGATATTGATGTTTCCATTGTGATTGATGATACTGATGTAACTCGAACCACTTCTAATGAATTGGTTTTACGGCTACGCGATATTTCTGCTCGATTTGCACGTGATGCAGAGCAAGAAGTTGGTATTCGAGGGAAGCTTAATGTTCAAGTTTGGATTTTGACTCGTTTGTGGGCGGGTTTGCGAAGAGCTGAGCCAGTGTTTTATACTACAATTCGAGATGGAGTCCCTCTTTATGATCGAGGAATGTTTGCTCCGTGGAAATTAATGCTGAAACGAGGTTTGCTGACTCCAACACCGGAATCTATTCAAAAATATGTTAAGGATGGTAAAAATTATTTGAATCGAATTAAGATAAAATTCCGAGATATTGCTATTGAAGATTTATTTTGGTCAACAATCTTTCCGGCACAGGGAGTGTTAATGCTTCTGGGCGTTCCTCCAGGCAGTCCGAATCATATTTCTGGTCAGCTTCGAGAACATATGGTCAAGAAAGGATATCTTGAGGAGAAGTATGTCAAAATTTGGGATAGATTGCATAAACTTCGGAAGGATGTTGAGTATGGAAAAGTCAAAGAAGTTAAGCTTGAAGTTATGACTAAGAATTATAAGGAGGGTGTTGAATTTGTTGAAAGACTTGAGAAGGCATACAAAGATATTGAAAAGAAACTAGTTAATTCAAAGATTAAATCTGTTAAGGCAAAATCAATTGAAGATGTTCAGTTGGTGCTAAAGGTTGCTGGAGTCAAGGCAAGCAAGAGTGGTGTAAAGAATGCATTGAAATCTGAATTGATTTCAAAGGGTCTTGCTAGTTCAAAGTATCTTGAGTTGATTAATTCTGCTGAGAAGTTGGATAGCAACCGATCGAGTTTAACTGAAGTTGAGAGTTTGGAATTTGGTTTGGATAAAGTTAGGGATGAAACTATTGATATTATTAATGCTGAAAAAGGTTTGAATAAAGATAGGTTTAGATTAATGTTGAGATATGGTTCAGGTGAAAGTCAAAGAACTGCACATTTGTGGCTGTTTAATACTGAAGTGTTTATTGTAAAGATGGGTGCTGGTCAAGCTGAAATTACTAAGTATGAAGTTGGTAAGAAAGGTGTGTTGAAAAATGGTAAACCAAGTACTTTGAAAGTTCTTGAAAAGAAATTAGCAACTTTTGATGGTGCGCCAACACAAGTATCCACAAAAATGATTACTTCCTTGAAAGAATTGTTGGATGATAATTTAAGAATGTTTGTCGGTTAAAGCAATTGAACGTTTCTTACGTTTTGATGATACATTTTTACTATTTCTTTAAGTTGTCTCAAAGTCTTTTTTCCGTTGCTATTTAGTTTTTTTCTATCTTCGGGATTTTTTAATAAGATTGCTAGCGTTCCTCGAACAACTTTTGAAGAATTGAAAGGGATTGGATAAATAAATTTTTCAATTGTCTCGTCAAGAGTTTGACCTCGTTCAATAATCTTAATATCTTTCTTCAGTGCAGAACTTATTGCTTTGGCTTTTGCTCCATTTTGTCCAACTGCTTTTTTTGCATCTCCGCTTTCAACTACAAAAATTATTGTTTCATTGACTCCGATGCAATTTATTGGTGAAACGCCAGTTTTATCTTTAAAGAAGGCCATCGTTCTGAGAGTATGATTATCTAAACTAATCGTTGGCATGATAATTATTTCTTGATTCCAATTACTGAAACTAGGAAAGTTTTTCTAAGAAGTGCTCCAAGCTCTTCGCTGTTTTCGTTCAATCTTTCTAATTCGAAATCGCAACTGTCTTTTAGCTCTTCAAATTTTACAAACATATCTGCAGGATAGTTTGAAGAAGTGAATACTGCGGTCAAATTTTTTGCTCTGGCTTCTCTAAGAACTGCATCAGTTCCGTAGATTACTTTCTTCTTTGTCTTTAGTATTTCTTGTGCAGTTTTCATTTTTTAGTCTCCTTTTTCTTTGTTTTTGAAGCTTTTGGTTTTACTCCGTCCATTTTGACAAATAGTTCAGGTAATCCTGTACCGATTGGTACTGGTTGGTTAATCATTACGTTTTCAACTACGCTTACTAAATTATCTTGCTCTCCGCTTACAGATGCTTGAACTAAGTGATCTAGTGGAATTTCGAATGCCGCTCTTGCCAATACAGATTCTTTTTCTTTAGTAATTCCGTGACGAGTTATACCTTTAATTCCTCCGTCTCGAGTCATCATATCTGAGACTAAAGAGATGTGTCGCTCATCAATCTCCATACCTTCGTGATCTAGAATATTCATTACTTCTTGAAGTATTGCTGAACGAACTGCTTCGATTCCCAGCACTGCTTCGATTTCATAGAAATTGTTTGTTCGAGTTCTTGAAAAATCAACTTCTTTGACCTCTGCGATATTTTTTAAGTTTGAACCAAATGTTTGGATTATGAATTCTCCGTCTTCATTTTTGTATGCTAAAACGTCAGTGATTCCTGAGATTCCTGAAATGAATAAGTCTCTTAATTTTTCTTTTAGCTTGTAAACTTTCTTTATATCATTGTCTTTCAGACTTACAGATATGCTTGCAGTCTTCTTTGTTACATCTGCACCCTTAACTTGTAATTTGATTTGTTCAAGTACATCATTAAGACTGATTGATCGACGTTGCAATTCTTCTTTGTCAAGAAGAACGTTGACTTCACCATTAGCCAAATCCATAGTAAATTCTTTTGTTATTTCTTCTAGAACTGTTTGTTTAATTCTTTGAGCAACTTGGTCTGCTTTGTTCTTATCCTTGCTATGCGGAGATTTTAGATAAATGTGCATTGTTGGTGTTGAAGGTAATTTTCTTGCGTCAAGAATTTCAATAATACGTGGAAGTCCTAGAGTTACGTTAAGCTCCGCCACTCCTGTGAAGTGGAACGATCTCATTGTCATTTGAGTTCCTGGTTCTCCAATAGATTGTGCTGTAACTACTCCAATTGCTTCACCTGGATCTAATTGAATCTTTGAGTATCTGTCCTTTGCAAGTTTTTGATCTTTGAATTTAATTCCTTCTGGTAAATTCTTTTTAATCCAGTTCATATTAGTTCCTGCCATTTTATTCGTTCAATATTCTCCCTTTATCGGATTTTGCTACATCCACGTTGTCTCCGCCAAATGCAAATTGAATAATCTTTCTTGAAGAATCTCTGACTGTGCCGTCATAAGCCACCTTCAAGTCTTGCATTGCATTTACAAGTCTTCTCTGCATGTAACCGGATTTAGGTGTACGCATTGCTGTGTCCATATAGTTGTCTCTTCCAGTAATGGAAGTGAAGAAAACTTCAACCGCGTCCAATCCGTCCGCATAACCATTTCTAACAAATCCGTGAGCTCTTGGTCCAAGATCTCCTCGGTTGAATTGTGCAATAGTTCTGTCTTTGAATCCGAAATTAATACGTTCTCCTCGTAAATCAGTTTGACCAACAAATCCAGACATTAAAACAATGTTCAAGATTTTGTCTCCTGCTCCCGCTCTTGCGGAGTTGATTAAGTGAGTGCTTTCATCGATTTTTGCTTCGATTACTTTGTTTAATTTTGTACGTGCAATAGATAATACATGTTGCATCTTTGCTTCAAAAGTTTCCTTAACGGTTTTACCAGGTAAAGGTTCAATATTCTTTGCTTTTAATTGTTTAATTAATTTATCAGCATCAACTTGTGATTCATCTAATATTTTTTGAATCTTCGTCTTATCTGATGTGTCAATATCAAAATCATTGAAAGACATTGTAAATCCAACCATTCGTGATACAGCAATTCCTAAATGAATTGCTCTGTTCAGGAATTTGGCAGCTTCATCTGGTCCGTAATCTATGAACAATTTGTGAATTAGTACTCCACCTTCTGGTCCAATGAATGAAGAGTCAATTAAACTTCCTTGCTTCAGTTGACCTTTCTCGATTATTACATCACCTTTATCAACTTTTCCGCTCTTGAAAACTTTTCCTCGTTTCTTGAAGTTCAAATTCTTTGGTAAGAGCATACTGAAAATTTGTGCTCCGTGCCACAACTCTTCTTTTCCAGTTTTTAGTGGTTTTGGTAAAGCTTCATCGATTCCAACAGCTAGAAGCAATTCACTTGCTTCTCTTCGAGTTAAATATTTGTCTTTTGTTAAGTAGAACAATCCTAGAACTGAGTCTTCGATTGCTCCGATAATCGATAAACCATATCTTGGAGTTACAATTTGATTTTGAAGTAATAGAAGAGTTTCTACTTCTGCTCGAGATTCTTCACTTTGTGGGACGTGCATATTCATTTCGTCTCCGTCAAAGTCTGCGTTATATGGTAAAGTAACTGCAGGATTAATTCTTAGAGTTTTTCCAGGAACAACTCTTACTCGATGTCCCATCATGGACATTCTGTGTAATGAAGGTTGTCGATTGAATAATACAATATCTCCGTTGATTATGTTTCTTTCAACTTGATATCCGAAAGTTAGCTCTTCCATAATTGCTTCAATAGAATCTTCAGTAATCTTCTTTCTTCGACCTTCTGGAGTAATTACGTAGTTTGCGCCAGGATATCCTTGGTAGTTCTTGATTAATGATTTCAACCAGTCAATATTCCATTCTGTTACTCTTTCCCCAATTGTTAATTCCTTTGCAATTACTTCCGGAACTCCAACTTCGTTGATGTCAATGTGTGCGTCTGGAGAAATAACTGAACGCGCACAGAAATTAACTCGCTTACCTGCAAGATTAGATCTGAAAATTCCAGTCTTTCCTTTCAATCTTTGAGCCAAAGTCTTAAGTTGTCTTTGAGTTCTGTGTCTTGCTGGAGGAACTTGTGCAATACTGTTGTTGAAATAAGTTGTTACGTGGTATTGTAGTAAATCCCATAAGTCTTCAACGATAATTTCTGGTGCTCCCGCGTTAATGTTTTCCAGAAGTCTTTGATTTACTCTTACAATATCTGAAAGTTTGTGAGTTAGATCATCTTCAGAACGCTCTCCTGTTTCCAAAGTAATCGAAGGTCTTACTCGGATTGGCGGAACCAATAAAGTTGTTAGAACCATCCATTCTGGTCTTGCGAACGCTGGGTCTACTCCGAAAACCTTTACGTCATCATCTGGAATCTTTTCCAAGTGTTCTCGAATGTCTGTTGGCCACAATCTCTTTTCTTTTCCCTCCATAAAGGTTTGTGGTTTCTTGAATTCAGTCTTTTCTCTTGAAGTATTACAGTGCGGACAAGCCTTAACTGTTGATGCTGCTTTAATCATGTTCTTGATTACTTTGTTCTTTTCTTTTGTGTCAACATCTGAAGCAAGAGCTAATTTTTCTTTGTAGTTTTCAATTTTGTTTTCAGTTAATGAAATTCTTCCACAACTTGAACAAGTTGAACGCAAGAAATTGTAAATGTGTGTCCTGTATAAAATATGAATTACTGGTCTTGACAAGTTAATGTAACCAAAGTTTCCTGCACCAATCTTCCATTTCTTAACTCCCATTCCCGGATCTAGAACTCCCATTTCTGGGTCCATCAATCCTTTTTCTACTGGGTATCCGTCTGAGTCATAGATTTCAGGAGTTACTACATTCACTTTTCCAAGCTTCTTAATCATAGTTGGACTTAGCAAACCGAACTTGATGCTATCTACTTGTTTGGAAATTATTTGTTTCATTGTACTCTCTTTTGCTTGAATTTGTCTTTCAGGTTTAGGTGTGGTCTGATTCCCATGGATTTTAGTTGTTCAAGTAGCAACTTAAATCCGTAAGCCATTTCAACCTTGGAAACTGTTTCCTTTGGATCGACTACGCTTACAAATCTGTCTGTAAATTGATCATATTCTGCAATATCTCCAGAACGGTCTCCGATATTAACTATGTCTTTGTCTGAACTGAATCGTTCTTTCAATAGCAATGAGGATCCGTGAGCAATTAATGTGTCTTTTTCCATGTCTCCAAATCGAAGTCCTCCCTCCATTGCTTTACCTGCTGTAGGTTGTCGTGTTAGCAATGCAACTCTTCCTCTTGCTCTAGATTGAATCTTGTCTGAAACTTGGTGCTTCAATCTTAGATAATAAATGTTACCTACGAAAATCTTTGCTTCGTAAGCTCTTCCTGTTCTTCCGTCGTACAAAGTTTCAGTTCCGTTTTCTCTGAAACCCAGTTCTTCCAATTCTTTTCTTAAATCTTCTGAAGGTTCTCCGCTAAATGGAGTTCCGTCAACATATCTGCCGCTCAAAGCTCCAACTTTTGCTCCGAGAGATTCAATTAAATGAGATACGGTCATACGACGCATACCAAATGGATTAAATAGAATATCTGGTACTGTTCCGGAAGAACTGAATGGCATGTCTTCAGGATTTGCAATGTGTCCAATAACTCCTTTTTGTCCGTGTCGAGAAGATACTTTGTCTCCAACACCGATTGGTCTTGTATCTCGAACTTCAATGTTTACAAGAGGATTACCGTCTTTGGATTCAGTCAATAGAACTTTGGAAACTGTTCCGTGTTCTCCGAACTTGACTTTTACAGATGTGTCTTTTCTAATGTTTGCTGCTGTACTGAAAGTTTCAAGTCTTGAAAGGAATCTTGGAGGTGAAGTCTTACCCACAAGAACTTCTCCACCAGTTACGTGAGTTTCTGGACTGATTAATCCATCTGTATCTAGATGTCTGTAATGTCCTTCAGTTGAATATCCTTGAACATCTTTGTCTGGAACTCTGATATCATCAATTTGACCACCAGGATATCGCCGTCTTTCTGCTGCGTATGGTCGGTAGTGAGAAACTCTTGCAATACCTCTGTCGATGGATGCTCGATTAACTACAACTCCGTCAGACATGTTGTAACCTTCATAATTTAAGATTGCAATTACAACGTTTTGTCCGCCAGTGATGTGCTCACCGTACATATCTTGAGTGAATGATTTTACGATTGGTTTTTGTGTGTAATGAAGAACGTTAACATTTGTGTCCAATCGGTTTAAATAATTTAGAGAATATAGAGAAGTTCCTTGTTGCTGATTCTTTTGTCCTCGAAGAAGACGTGTTGATGGATTGAAGTTTGCGTATGGAACCATAGATACGTTCATACCAAAAATTACAATTGGATCAATCTCTAAGTGAGTGTGCTTCTTTGTCAAATCCTTTTCGTTCATAGCAACCAGTGTTGATTCTTCTTCAAGTGCATCAATTTCTTCAACAATTCCTTTTTCAATCAAATCTGTCCAGGTCATCTTCCCTGAGCTTAATTCTTCAATGTGTTTATTTGTTAAAAGAGATTTTCCATCTTGAATAATAATTAGTGGTCTTCGAAGTCGGTTTTTGTCAAGTTGAATTTGAACTATGTCTTCTTCCGCATTGTAATAAATGTTTAAGTTCTTTGAAAGTTTTCCTGCTCGTCTTTCTTGGATAGTATTTTTTACAAACTTTTCTGCATCTTTTACAGTTCCGTTTAATACTCCATCAATAAATACGTAACTCATGCTTTAATTTCCTCCAAACCAAGTTTTTGTAGTCCTTTTAGATTTTTGTTATATTCAACTTCTTTCAATTCTGTTGTAATTGTTCCAGTTAGTGCAAGAGCTTTTCTCAAACCAATATTCTTACCTTCTGGAGATTCAATTGCGCAAAGTCTTCCCCAGTGTGTTGGGTGTAGTGCTCGTGCTTCAAAAGATTCTCTGTTTGAATCAAGCAAAGATGTAACTCTTCGAAGTTGGGAAATTGCTGCAATTGGATTGTCTCTTTCAAGTCTTTGGGAAACTCCTTGTCTGTTTCCAGTCCAATTTCCAGTTCCCATTGCTGACCGAATCTTTTCAGTCATGAACTTTGATCTTACTAGCGATGCAATTGGAATTATTTTTCCTCGTCTAACACCTCGAGTGAAAATGTAAATTATATCGTTCTTCAAACCTTTGAAGTTTGTTCGGAACAAGTCTTCAAGAAGATCTCCAGACATTCGAATTCTTTTATTCATGTAATGGTCCTTATCATCTGGTTGAATTGTTTCTTCTCTAAGAAGTATAATTTTACGAATCATTTGTGCAAGGAAATATGCTTTGTTCATTCTTGCTTTCTTGTCTGTTCCTAAGTGAGGTAAAAAGATTGTGTCAAGAATGGATTCAACTTTCTGAAGCTTTCTGTCTTTTGGAAGCGCAATTTGTAAACTCTTTGAAATAAATTCTTTAGCTTCTTCTTGAGTTGTTACGCTCATGAATTCAACCAAGTTAATATAGAGGTCTTCAGGGATTTCTTTGAATCCGACTGCTTCCGCGATATCTTTGTCTTTGGTCATTCCCAAAGCTTTCAAAATTACTGTGAATGGAACTTTCTTTACATTACTGAAACTTGTTTGAAATATTCCTTCCTTTGTTCGTTCAACTGTGTGTGAGATTTTGTAAGTGTCAATTGCTGAGAAAACTTTTGCAATGTGTGTAACCGGTCCTGTCTTTTCTTTGTTAACTGTGATTTGATTTGGAGCCAAGTCTTCAAGCAAAACTAATGCTCGCTCAGTTCCGTTTACAATGAAATATCCTCCAGGATCCATTGGATCTTCTCCAGCTTCAATCATTTCATCTTGAGTTAATGTTGATAAGTAACAAAGTTTTGATTGGATCATTACTGGAATTTCTGCGATTTGAACTTCTGCTCTATCTCTTTCTTTTCCGTCAACAATCAATGCAATCTCCAAGAATACTGGTGCAGAATAAGTAAGATTTCTCATTCGTGCTTCAGCAGGATAAAGCGGTCTCTCGGAACCGTCTGCTTCAATTATAACTGGCTTTCTTAAAGATAATTCAGAAAATTCAAACTTAACTTCTTCATGTTCGGCAGGCATAACTGCCGGCATAAGTTCTTTTTGAGAATCGACAATTTTTTGCATTCTCCAGTCGACAAAGGAGTTGTAAGAATCGATATTACTTTTTACGAATCGGTGTTCTTCAAAGAATTTTTTGATGAGAATTTGTTTGTTCATGCTGATACAATCCTCCGATAATATTTGTGCTTTCCAGTAACTTCAGAAAATCTTTCAATTTCAATAATATTGCCAACCTCGGCGTTTAGCTGTTTGGCCATTGGATCCTTAACGGACATTGAAGGTAATTGGTAAGGAGAAATTTTGTATTGTTCTAGAAGAGCCTTAGCAGACTTTTCGTCTAGAAGCTTGTGCTTTGGAATTAGCACATGTTTAGAAATATCTAGTTGAACCGGTTTTTTAGCCAAATTATTACCTCACGATGACTTAGTTTCTTGAAAAGTTATTTTTATTAACCTTTCTGTTGCGAATAAATTAAGCCCTCGTAATTTATTTTTGAACAGTTTTGTTTATAAAAGTATCGATTAGAACAGAGAAGAGATTAAATATAAGTGTCACGAACTTTGAGAGGTTCATCCGAACACTTTTACTAATATTACTGCGACTATAAAATATTTTATTGGTTTTGATAGTATTACAAATGCCCAAAACTTCTTGCTCTTTAGAAGGCGTCTATTAAATTCTTCAATTTTTTCTAAAGTTAGCATAAGTTTGTTTGTGTTTTAATGGTTAAAAGCTTGTCTAAATGATTCCAACTGAATATGTTTTGTAAAGTGCATAGACAATATATGATCCAATCATTGTAGCTGCTCCAAGCTTGTTGAGCTTCTTGTCTTTTTGGAACAATAGGAGAAGCCCTGCTGAGACTATAAACCAAAATGGAATATCAAAGTTTACCAAACTTCTTGAAATTGGGTTATCAACAATCATTGCTCCAATTCCCAAAGCCATCATTGGATTAGTTATATTGGATCCAATGAGCACTCCGAGTGAAAGATCTCTGGATTTTTTCAATATTCCCATTACTGCAGTTGTAAACTCTGGAAGTGCAGTTGCAAATCCGATTATTAGGAGTCCGAAAAAGGACTGCTCTATTCCTAGAGAATTTGAAAATCTTAGCGTTGTGTCAACCACTGCGTTTGCGGAGAATTGAAGTATTGCTAATCCAAATAAAATTATTATAAAGTGGAGTGTGAAATTCTTGAAATGTTTGTGAGTCCATTTTGTTTTCCTCGAAATAATTTCTTCGAGTTTTTCCTCTCGAGTGTATAAATAGAAAAGGTAGCCTAGATATGCAAAGAATAATATTGCGCCTTCGATTTGAGAAATTACTCCGTTGAGTCCCATTAGAAATAACATTGCGATTGATGCGAGCATAACTAGTCCGTCTCGATGTTGTACTGATTTCGAGGATTTGATTTTTGTTATTAATCCAAGTATTCCCAAAATTAGAGTTATCTGAACGATGTTGGAACCTATGTTTGTTCCAATTGCTATGTTTGATGCGGCTTCTCCAGCAAGCTCTTTGATGCTGGCGTTTATGTGTGTAAATATTTCTGGAAGTGAGGTTCCAATTGATAGGATTGTTAGTCCGACGAAGAGTTTAGAAATTTTGAGTTGCTTGGCTATGACTAATGCGTGATCAACTACCGTATGTGCTCCATACCAAATTCCAATCAATCCTGCCAGAAAGATTAGTAATTCTGCCATAAGTAGTTATGTTACTCTAGAATAAAAAGATTAATATTTGAAGAGTTGATTTTTTACACATGAAAGAGGTTGAGGTTATAAAACGTATAAAGTCAATTGAGGAAACTGGAGGATATCGTGCCGCATATCATATGGCTGCGAATGATCCTGAGCAGCATCTTGTAGATCAATTGAATTCTTACGTTCAACAGTTGGCTGAAGATGAGAGTGTTAGTATTTCTGAGGCAAGTGAGATTCTAGTGAGCTGGACTGCGCGTCATTAAGTCTGTCAACGTAAAGCTTATAAATGAAATAATTTACCATGGATTTATGCCCGTGTGGTGTAGTTTGGTCTATCATACAAGCTTGTCACGCTTGTGACTCGTGTTCAAATCACGGCGCGGGCGCTTATATTTCCACTAAAGAAATTGTTATAAACTATCTTTCGCTATCATTTTTATGGTAGAATTATCATTTTATGACGTCAAGTCAAAATCAAAATTTACAACCAGTGATTTTGAAGTCAGAGAAAAGAACGGAAGATACTTTGCTGTTTGTAAGTCTCCTGCAAAAGGTGCAACTCACGAATGCTGGAGAATTCTTTCCAAGAAACAAGCTGAAGAATTGAAATAGTCTTCTCTCCTTTTTGTCCAAGCATAAGCATTTTATATAGCTCTTGGTGGGTGAAAATATGGTAAAGCCGCGCAAAGCTCACGAGGACGCGTTTAATGCGCGAGTTTCTGAATATTTTATTAACTTAATTGATAATTTTGGTGTGAGTGATCCAGAAGCCAGTGCAGCAGATATTGTTCATTATCTTGGACACAACAATTATGCTTATACTCCAACAATCCCGGAGATGAAAACCAAACTGAAAAGACATCCAGATTTACAACACATTAAAGGAACTAAACGACCTAAGAAATATGTCTATCGGCCAAAGGACGCCCTTGAGGAAAGATTGTAATTTCGATAGCTTAATATACTCTTATTTTTAAGAAATTTTGCGATGGATGATTACGAAAAATTGAGAAATGAAGTTAAAGAAGTTTTAAGTGAATCAGAAGAAGTTATTGCTGGAATCAAGGCATTTCATTGTGGAGATATTGTAAATATTATTTATTCCTGTTCTGAACAACTTGGACGTGTATATACAAGTCCGGGTAACCTCGAAATGTCTCATGATGAGAAGAGAATTATGGCTGAGAATATGATTAACGAGTCTATGGAAGCTATTCTTGATGTGTCTCGGCTTGGTTTGACTTATACTGTAGATAGCACTGCGATGTTAATGTTACGTGAACGTGCTGATGAATTACGCACTTCTAAAGTATCTGGTCCAGGTCTTGAAACTGTTTTGAAGCATTATTCAAGAGATATTAGAAACTTGGCAGATTATGTTAATAAATCTAGAGATTTGAATATTAATGGTGATTCAGATCTTGGAGATACTCCGAGTTATGAGTATGAAGAAGAATAATCGCTATACTCAACAAAGTTTTTTAATGAGTACTGTGTATAATTGAATTTGTGAGAGATACAGACTATAAAGAGCAGATTAGAATCAAACGTGAAAATATGCTTCCAAAGGAGGATGTTGTTTTTAATTTGGTTGCAAGCGAGCCTAGAACTCTTGGTCAAATAAAAAATGCATTAGTTACTCACGGTCATACTGGTTCGGATAGCTCGCGAAAAGTTAGAACTTTGCTTGATCGCCTTGGAATTGTTAAATTTCCGTTTATGTGTTCTCCAGATAAGGAAGGAAACAAGGAAACTTGGGGCTGGAAATATGGTTTGTTGGATAGAATTTTAGAAGATTTTAACAACGCTCCAGATGACTGTAGTTATATTAATCGAACTTCTTGGTATCTCCGACAAACTCTTGGAGATATTTTTTATCGCGCCTTGGAACAATGAAAGTATTAAACTGGAATACTCACCCGAATAATAATCGAACTTCTCAGGCGTTAGATATGTTTGATGATTTATCTCCGGACGTTATAACTTTGCAAGAAGTTTCTCCAGGATTTTTTGATGAACTTGAATTATATGCGCACGATAATTCCTTGCATATTGACAGAACTTTGGATTGGATACGTAAAGAGACACCTTATTATTTAGTGACTATGCTGGGATCCTCTGCAATTTCTCAGAGTGTTCCTTATGAAATTAGAAGGAATGGTCTGGTCGCTAGATCAATTGGGTGGCAGGAAACTTTGAATTTTTCAGTTTCAACCTCGGAACATCAGACGGTTCTTAATGGTCATTTGGAACATCATGCTGGTCCAATAACGCGGAGGAAGCAATTGAATGAAATGCTATCTTATTTGAGTGGGGGAACAAATGTTATGGGTGTTGACTTGAATCAATGGTTTCCTTTTGAGAAAGGAAGAAATGCAAGATTGTTGAAGAAATATAATTTGACGGACATTGTTAAGGGAGGAACGATTGGAAATGGATTATGCCTTGATGGAATCATCGTTAGTGAAGATCTAGCTCAAAGAGATTATGATTTTGAGAAGCAAGGGCGCTGTGGTTCTGATCATTATCCTCTTTTTGTTGAATTTTATTAGCTAGAATTATTGCTAAGTGAAACCCTTATAACCGTTGAATATTGGGAATTTATATGGTTACAGATAGACTCGAGCCTCCAGTAACTCGTAAATCCCTTACTAATGCAATTGTTAAGGCTGTTGGCATGTCTGAAGAAGAATATGTTTCAGCGGAAGCTATGGCTGACCATTTATTGGGTTTCTTTGGATATCAGGATCGAGTTATTGATAATCTACTAGAACCTACAGACAGAAATGTTTTTTACCAATTTCAAGATTTGGGGATTCTTGCTTCTGAGAGTGAGGAAACCGAGTTATGGGATGGTCGAGAATGGCGAATTCATTACTGGAAAATTAAAACTGACCGAGTGTTGAATTCTGACTTCTTTGATAAAGGAGAAGTGCTTGATGAGGTTGTTGATATTTATTCTCAATTATCCGATGAATGTTGGGGAATTGAGACTTACAATGATGATGATTCTTGGCTTCCGCCTGAGGAATAATTTGATTAATACTAGACATCCGACAAATCAAATAAACCATTATAAATTAAGTCAGTAGTTTATTTTTGTGGAATTGTTTGTATTATTCAAATCATATTTAGAAGTTCTTCGTGAACATCACGCTTCAATTAATTCAGGTCGTAGAAGTTATGGTGAAGTTAGTTCTGTTGAAGATTTTGGGAACTATTTGATTGTTGGAATTAAGTTGATTGACCGCAAGGTTAAATTTCAGTCATCGGAACGAGTTTTGGTTGACGAAGGTGATGCGATTGTTGAACACTATCGAAAGGGAAAATATTATTTCAGAGTTCGCCCAGATGTTGATTTTTCTCAAGGTTCAAAAGTATTAGTTAGTTCAACTTCGGATTTGGTTTTCTTGGTTGACAATATGTTGAAGAATCTTGATGATGTTGAAAAATCTAAAGAATACTCTGATTTTGTTGAGAATCTTTATTCTGAAGAAAATAATGAAGCTTGGCAAATTGAAAGTATTGGGACTCTTGTTGGAAATGGTTTTACTGAAAGTCAGAGTGCAGTTATTTCAACTGCATTGAGTTTGTTGAATTTGGAGAAGGGTCTTGTTCCAGTTGAAGGTCCGGGAGGTTCTGGAAAGACAGAATGTATTGCGGAGATTTGTAAGCAGTGTATTAAATTGAAGAAACGCGTTTTGGTTTGTTCTGCTACAAATCTGGCTATTGATAATGTTTTGAGTAAGCTTCTTGATGAGGATGGTGTTTTGAGAATCGGTTCTGACACTTCTATTGAACGTCCTGAGGTGAAAAAATTTTCATTGAAAAATAAATTGGGAAAGAAATTTGATTATGATGAAATTGTTAGCGAGTCTTTTGTAATTGGTTCTACAATTGATTCCGCAGGAATTCATTTGAAACAGGAAGAGTTTGATTTGGTTATTATTGATGAAGCTTCCACGGTTGAGCTTCCTAAACTTTTGATTGCATTGATGAAAAGTAAACGAGTTTTGGTTTGTGGAGATACTCAACAATTAAGTCAGTTTATTGAACAGCGAGTTTTGGAGAAACTTGGTGCCGAAATTCCTGAAGAGGAATTAATTACTTTGCAGCGTTCTCCGTTTGATCTGATTTCCAAAAAATGGGCTTCGGTTGAAAAGACTCTGTACTTGCGAGATAATTTCAGAAATTCTAAACAGGTCTTTGAATTCATTAATGAAAATTTTTATGAGGGCCGGATGCTCTTTAAGTCGGGCCGTGAGTTTGATGGACGGAAAGCAAAGTCGCTTCCTGAAGTTTCAAAGGCAGATGAAATAACTTGGATTGTTCCACACAATTCTGATTTAGAGTTAGAGAATCGTGGAATATTTAATCCGGTTAAATTCTCAAACGGATTTAGAAATTCATATTTTAATTATGGAAATTTAATATTGGTTGTGACAATGCTTAAGGAATTGTTGAAGACTTATTCTCCAAAAGAGATTGGAATTATTTCTCCGTTCAATGCTCAAGTTTCTTTGATGCGTGAGTTCATTATTCGATTTCCAGAATATATTTTGGATAGAAAATACAAAGACGAATTAGAAAAGACTAAGCTTGGATTTTATTTATTAAACAGTTTGAACATTAATACAATTAACAAGTTTCAGGGTCAGGAAAGAGATGCAGTAATTTTTGACTTTACAAGTAATGCAGATTTTCTTTTTAGAGATTATAAGAAGCTAAATGTTGTCCTTGGTCGTTCAAAAAAGCAAATCATTTTGGTTGGTCTTCCTCCGCGGAGCCCAGTTTATCAGAATTTGTTTGAAGCATCTACAACTTATGGAGATGTTGATTTGGCCGAGTATTCTCTGGCGTTTACTATGAATGATGAAGATGTTGCTGAATTCAAGCGTGTTCGTGATTTGGTTTTATCAATAAAGGATTCAGATTTTTCACCGCGAGATATTGAGGAACACCTAAAGAAAGAACTTGTAAATACTGTTGTTGAAAAATATAAGAAGGATGTTGCTGTTTTTGGATTAGGTAAGGCAATTAATGACGTAGTTTCTGACACGTTGCGGGAGTTTTTTTCCATGGAAGTTGTTGATGACAAAACTTATGATACATTAGATAATGAAATTGATTTGAAAGTTAAAGAACTTATTCATCAGAAAAAACAAGGACCTTTGTTTGGATTTTAAAAAATATAATGCCCCGGCAAGGGGCATACGTTTTTATCGAGATTATAAATCTCGTGACTGAACTGTCTTTCTACCGTTTGCTTGTGCGCGTGTTACTGCATCTTTTACAAGAGCAGATACTCTTTCGCTAAGTGCGTCAGAGAAATCTCCAGCACAGTTGCATCCGGAATCTCGGACAGCCTGTCTAACTGCGTTTTGTACAACTAATCTTGCCATAAACCATGGTATAGGCGCTGATTTAAAAGCTTTTTGAGTACAGAGCTCAGAAAGGTATTTTATAAGGGTTTCAAGAGCGTTTTTATTTGACTTTCTTAACCCAATATATTTGTGTCACTGCAAGAAGTTCTGCGAATCCCAATAACAATTGAGGTTGGAGAAAATACTCTTGTAAAGGAACCTTGATGAACAGAGGTACGCTTATTATTGCATCAAGAAAAATTCCTGTGCCTAAAAATATCAGTCCCACTTTCCATCCAGAAGTTTTGTCTTTCTTTGTGTAATATAATGACGAACCAAACCATACAATTAATGCTAATAAAATATAATGGATAGACCACTGTAGTGTTACTAAATCTTTCAAGGTCGGAGTAAAAACCATCACTGACCAGATTACAAAGATTAGCGCCCATATTAATGTACCAACACCGATTGCTCTAAGTGGTTTCATAGACTTAATTCTATGTTGTATTATTTAATTGTTTCGTGAACGGCAAGCTTTAAAAGAGACATAAGGAATGATATTTTATGCTGGAGTTCCAGAGCGGTCAAATGGGCTGGACTTAAGATCCAGTGGCTTAGTGCCTTCGCAGGTTCGAATCCTGCCTCCAGCATTTATTACTTTTTCAGGCTCATTGATTATTGGCTGGATTTCAGTAACATAAATAAAGTCTGATTGATTTGTAATTCTATGAGTTTCATGGTTGTTACTTTAGTAGTTATAGGAATTCTTACTCTGGCAGTTTCAATGGCGAGCGTTGGAATTATTTCAAAGCAGCCTGACCGCCGTCTTTGGAGATATATGGATTCTAAAGGTTTGATTAAATTTGAGAACTATAACATTATGACGACTGTTGAATATGTTCGGTTGAGAGAGGATGCTATGAAAAAGGGTAAAAATTGGAGTAATATAGTTGAAGGTGTTGCAGTTATTGGTACAGCCGAATCAGCAAGAAACAAGGTGAAATATTTGAGTAAGAATTCGAGACTTCTTTGGAGAGGTTTGCATACTCGAAAATTCGATGGTCGGAGAATCTTGCTTGCTGAAGCTGAGAGTATTATTGCTGAGGAAAGGAACAAAAGGAATAATTAGGTATTTCGGCACCTTTTTAAAACAAAATTAAGAGTTTGGAGATATGGTAAAACAAGAGAATGGATACCATGTATGTGATGTCTGTAAATACAGATACGCAGATAATGAACATGCTTTGACATGTGAAGATAACTGTAGAGCGGGTACTTTTGACCCTGAATTGGAATCTTACGGAATTCCTCCCGGTGGAGAAGCAGTTGCACAGGAATAGTTTTTTAAATTCTCGCACCTAGAGTGGTTATGGCTAAACCACAGAAAAAGACACAGTTGCGCATTAGGTATAACTCTTTAATTTTGGTTTTAGTACTCCTTCTGGGATTTTTTTTGTTTGAGGCAAATTCTTACAACTCAGACGTTACTGGATTTTACGTAATAAATCCTCTTGCAAACCCTACTGAAGTTTTCATATTTGAGAAGGCTCCAGAGTTTATTAAGCTAGGAAATGCTTGGTACGCCGATCAAAAATACACAGTGGATGAGCATCGCTATTGTATAGCTGATTGTCAAGCTTTTGCAAATGAGAACAATTATGAAGTTATTCGGTCTCACTCAAGAAAATGGGGAGAATGTCTTTGTGAGGTTGCACTTTAATGACTTTAAGAAAACCTAAATCAATGAGTGAACTTGTTTATTTTACTCGGCGGAATGATGAGTTTGGCAAAATTCAAGTTTGGGTTTTCAAAGAGAAATGTACTGAATGTGGAAAGGCAGAAATGGGTAAGCCATTAAATCCTAAGACGGGTAAAGTTAAATCTCGAGCAAAAGAATATGTTTGTTCTGAATGTGATCATACTGTTGAGAAAGAAGCGTATGAAGATACTTTGACCGCTAATATTTCTTACACTTGTCCCGACGGACACTCTGGAGAAACTCAAATTCCGTTTAAGCGAAAAAAGATTTCTATTAAAGATCCTAAGACTGGGAAGACAAAAAGAAAAGATGGTATTTGCTTCCATTGTGGTGAATGTGATTTTGAGATTAAAGTTGTTAAATTAAAGTAGAAGTTGACGAAAGGGGAAATGCCCGAGAAGAGATTTGAACTCTTGACCTCTGCATTATTGGCGCAAGTCAATCCGCGAAGATTCTTTGCGATACCAATGCAGCGCTCTACCATACTGAGCTACCCAGGCATGAGTTCTGGTGTTGTGTTTTGTTTTTAAGAATTGTTATTTTTCTTTTTGCTGTCTAACTTTATATTTGCAGTTCCGCCCTTTCCGACTTGTATTATCTTGCCGTCTTTGCCCATCTTTTCAATAAATTTATTTGCTAGAACATTGTTGAAAAATTCATTGGCTTCCTTCATATCTCGTTCACTTTCAAGCTCTGCTTGTATATATTCAGGACTTGCTCTTATTTGAGCTTCTATCATTCTGGCTTTATCTTCGTAGACTTTTACGAGTGCTTCAAGAACTCCTCTTTGACTATCAATCTGTTCAACTTTAAGCTTGTTTTTTCTTACTAATTTTTGTGTCTCTAAATCTGGCCTGTCAATTGTTACAGTAGTATTTAGTTTTAATCCGTATGCAGTTAGAGATTTGTTTATTTCAGACTCCATATACTCTGAAAAAATTCCGCTATTCTCTGGACAGATTTCTATCAATTCTTGTAGTCCTTCGGCAACCTGTCTGTGTACGACTGTTTCTATATTTAATTTCTCCTCTAGACGCGTCTGACTTAAGTCTTGCTTGTTAATCAGTTCAGTCATAAATTCATATATGTGTGTTGGATCTAATTCTACATGTACTTTTGTACCAACTTCAACTAACTTATCATCACTAGTATTATACAATCTTTTTTCCAATTGAAGTTCTGCCAGCGTTCCACTGCGGAATAATGCAATATTTGAATTTTTGGGAATTGTTTCTCCTTGACGTAAAAGAACATAATCTGACTCGCTCGATAAGGGATCTTGCCGATCCAATATTGCCAAGAAATCTTGTTTTACAATTTTTTTCTTTGATGCTCTTCCATATTTTACTAAATCCATCTTATTTACACGCAACTAAATTATAAAAAGTCTGTTTTGTGGCATTATTGAAGTTGATATTTGGTAATTTTTGGTTTCCAATCTCTGAATAATTCTTTATGGATGCCATAATGTTTCTTGTAGTTTTGTAAATTTTTGTTCGTTTTGATCTTCCAACAGTCATTGATTGCTCGACAATTGCTTTACACGTTTGTTGGAGTTCGTCATTAAAGGATTCTTTTGTGTTCATTGTCTCAAATAAATTATCTATTTGATTAGCGAGTGGTTTTGAATCTGGAATGTGTTGTAAATATCTCATTAAATCTTGTTCAATCTCTGTTGGAATGTTTGGGAATTTGTTTGCGAGTCGGAATTGTGACTGAATCATTCCTGTAATCGCAGCAAGTCTGTTTTTTGCCGGCCCATAATCTTTCTTTTGTATACACGCCAAATAATTAGATAGTGCTCCAATTAAATTTCCGTTTTCTTCGTCACGAATTCCCCAGTCATATAGTTCATTAAACGGTCCGTCAATTAGCTTTGCATTATCTTTGCCCAAAGATATTGCTCTTGATATTGCGTAGTCTGTTTGAAACTCTTCACTTGAAATAAGTTCATCGAGTGATCTTGATTTTAATGTTGTTGTTATTGTTGGTGAAGCTCTTATTGATGTTAAATCTCCTAAAACAAATTCTCTGTTTGACATTTTATGAATGAAATTGTAAACTTCTAAGGCATCTCCAACTAAGTTGTCGGGAATTGTGTTTAAATCATTTAGGAATCTGTTTTGATAAGGTTCTAATTGTCCTCTTATTGTTTTTCGTATTCTTTCTTTTTCAGTTAATTCAATTTCAGGTACATCTTGAAGTTCGTGTATTAGTTTTGTTGAACCTTTTCCAAATCCCGCTTCAAGATTTTCCAAATATTCTCTGGCTTGCTCAGAATATTCTCTATCTTCGAATTCTTCTTTGTAGAGTTTTACTGTTTCATGGAAGTGTTTTTCTAGGCTCCACAATCCGTTTGGATCTCCTAGAAGCATTCCGACAATTTCTTCAGACTTGTTTAACACTCTGTTTCTGAGTCTTGTAACTCTTTGTTCATCTAAGAAATATCCTTTTCGTTCAGCAGACTCAGCTGCCGAAGCAATTAGGAAATCCAAAGTATCACATATTTTCTGCATTCGCATATTATTATGTTCAGGATAATCTTTGTTCCAATCCCATTCATAGTTGGATGCTCCTTTCTTGATATCTGGCGCAATTCTGATAGCTTCTTGAACCTTTTCTGGTAAATCCAAATTTTCTAGAACGGTATCTCTTATATCTGAGTAAAATCCGTTGTCTGAAACTTGGACTGTTTTTCCACCATTCAAAATATGTAATCCATAGGCTGAGAAAAGAAGTGACTTTGCAATTTTTCCGTCTTTTCTAATTTGATCTTTTGGATTAATTCTATCAAATGATCCTCGCGCAAATTCTGCCTGAGAATAAATTACCATTTCAAATCCATCCAGAGAATCTACAAAAGGCACGATGTTGTTTACAATTTCATCTAAACTCTTTCCTGCATAAGTTTTGGTGCTCTGCTTTATTTGATTGTTTAGCATCAGAGTCCCAACAATTTCATCAAGTCCTACTGTGTTTGTTGAGTCTGGTGGTCCGCCTCTCAAATGCTTCGCAGGGTTTTTGAACCAACGTTCAGCGATATACCAGATGTCTAATTCGGGATTTGATTTTTTTAAATTGTCCAACTGCCCGATTATTTTATCTCTGCTCGTCTTTACTGAAACATATTCGTCTCGGAAAACTATGTTTAGATCCAAATCTGACGAATCATTTTCTTCACTAGTTCCGTGAGTTCCGAAACTATAGATTGAAACAATCTTTCCATTCTGATTTTCATTTGGACTCACATATTTTGGATTATATATTCCGTGTTCTTTGACTAGTCCTTTTATTACCCGTTTCATGCTATTCTAAATCCTAAATAGTATCCTTGTTCTCCTTCATGAATTATATTTATTTCTTTAAGATATTCAACATCAGATTTTATTTGTGTTAAATGTGTCTTTTTCTTGAGATGTTTGTATTGTTCTAATTCTTTTAGATTGTCAATTATTTCTGCAACATCCAGCGTTCGGTTTTCGTTTAATATTCTGGTAATTTCAACTCTTCGGTTAATTGCTCTTGGAGTTGTTCCCAGAACTTTGGAAGTTAATATCGCTTGGAGGCTCATAAGATTGAGATTTGAATTTAGGTTGTGTTCGAATTGATGGTAGTAAAAGTTTGTTACATCTTGATTGTTTCCAATTATTTTTTTCGGGAATTTATTCTTCCACTCCTTTTTCAAATAGAGATAAAAACTTAGCAAATGATTTATGTATCTTATTGAGTGTATTGCGTTTCTTGAATAGTGTCCGTCTTCAGTTTGAATTGAAAGCAAGTAATCAATTGCTTTTTCAACTCGAGCATTGAATGGGTTGTCAGAAATGATCATCAAGCACAATGCTGCTGCTGCGGTTGCCTCGCCATTCCGATGTCCGTCTTCAAATTTTGCGTTCCAATGTCCGTCTTCAAATTGCTGTTCTTCCAGTGAATTTCTTAGTTCTTTGAATATCTCTGAGCTGGCGCGTTTTTCCGCATTCAAAAGTGAGAGAATTGATGAAGTTGTTGCAGTTATGTATCCTTTGTCTTCATTCGGAGTAAATCCCCAACTGCCGTCTTGTGCTCTTGCTGATTCAATCCATTTGATGAATTTCTCTTTTGAGGTTTCGGGAATTTGATGGTGTTTTAATGCTTCCATGACTTTGTAATTTACAATGTAATTTGTTGATGGATATTCCATCCAGAATCCTTTGGACTCTTGCTTGTCAATTAATTTCTTTAATATTTTTTCTGCTTCGCGGTTGTGAGTCTTTACATTTGAGTAATTTAATCCTGTGAGTTTCCAGGCTAAAATTCCCGAGTCGGTTATATTTTCTGTATTCACAGAGCTACAATAATTTGTGGCTTTTTGTATTGCTTGAAGGTAGCTGGGTTTTAGATTGAAAATTAGCGCGCGCATTGCTTGGGCTGTGGTTACGAGAGGCTGTTTGTAAAGTGAGTCTAGAGAAACTTTCGGATCTTCGAGGTCTGACCATGACCCATTTTTGTTCTGCTTTGATAATAAGTAGTTGCAAGAGTTGTTTAGGCTTTCCTGAATTTTGTCCGGTCGAGGCATATAACTCTTAGTTGGTTAAAATTTAAAAAATGGCTGAATAAGTTTTCAGCAAAGTTTATCGACATATTTTTAAACCGTATAGTCAATCAGATATTTACAGACTGCGGGCCTGTAGCTCAGTCTGGTTAGAGCACGAGGCTTTTAACCTCGGTGTCGCGGGTTCAAATCCTGTCAGGCCCGTTATAATAATTATTTTAAGCTCGGATTTGTTATTTTTCTCATGAGAGATAAGTTTCTTGATGTTGTTCGTTTGATGAAATTTCACAAAAAGAGAGATAGGTTTGCTTTGAATTTTTTGAGGAATTATTTGACTGTCGGCGATTATCGTAAAGTTTCCCGACGAGTTAAGCAAGGAAAGTCTTCGGTTGAAATTAAACGAATGGGTTATTCTTTTTTGATATCTGGTCGGGATTTATTACCGCGAGTTTATTCTTCAGGAAAACTTGACAAAGAATTTAATAAATTGGTTGAAAAGAAATTTTATTCTGAGAAGTACAAGCAATTTTCGGGAAATGCTTGGTTGGTTCTTCCAGAACTTATTGGTCCAAATGTTCTTGTTGAGAAACGGATTAAATCTTTGTTGGCTTTGTCTTTGTTTGCTCCAGAATTCAAATTGAATATTGTTGACGACTCGGGTTATGTTAAACCTCTTGTAAGATTTGTTAAAGAAATTGGAGAGGTTAAGGCCAAGACTTCTAAGCGAACAATTAAAAGCAGTGATTTGAATGTTGTCGAAAAAAATGTTCGGTTGGGGAAGTTTAGAGAGATTGCAAGTCAAGCAAGCGGTAAAGTTAGAATAAGTGAGGGTGATAAAATATTTCTGGAGCGATATGTTCGTGATGCTCGCAAGATTAAAGTTAAAACTTCTGATGAACTTTTGGGTGGTGTGTCTTCTGACTTGATTCCTTTGATTGAAGCATCTGCGCGAATGGATCTTCGGAAAGAAATTGGTTCTATTGATGTTGAAAGAATTACTGGTTTGAAAGTGTGATTAAGTAAGGTTTTTATTTTATTAGATTGAATAATTTTCGCAATGAGTAAGGAATTAATTACTGAAAGAGAATATCTTTCGTTGAGGCTACGTAAGAACTGGAAAGAGGTTGTTGATGATTATACACTTGAACGTGGTCTTGAAGATGTGTTCATGTCTAATACCGAGTTTGAATCTATTGAGAAGTTTATTGTAACCAACGAAGGCCTTTCTGAATTCTTTCACGATTTTGCAGTTCACGGTGATATTTATTTAGGAACGACTCAACAAAAGATTGCTACTGGTTACTTTAGTTCACTTAACTTGTTAGTTGGGCGAGAGCTTATGAGTAATAATGGTCGGAGAATTCTTTCTGCCAAAGGAAAAGCATTCCTATTAGAATATGGACGAAGAAATTATTCTAGGTCGTAACTATTTTATATGATTAATTAGTTCTCTTTGATATGGCTTTGAGCATTGAAGCAATCATCTTTTACCTTTTGCTTATCGATAGTGTTGCTGGAAACTTAATGGTTTGGTTCTCTCCGAAGTTTATGAAATATTATGCTCGAGTTTGGAAGAATTTTGCTCGAGAATTTCCTGCAACTAAAGGTTGGATGACCTTCTATCTTCTATTAGTGCTTTGGATTGGCTATAGCTTAAATCGTTTGGGCATTGTGTAGAAAATATTTTATACAATCTTAAGTTTTAGTAAATATGGTAATATCTCAAGTTGAGGCTGAAAAGGCGGCACTAAAGTTAGGACTAGGTCAAGACCTAGTTGCTTACTTGAATCGAAAGTTATCTTATCGGATTTTTATGAGTAGGATTTCTGCAAAGCGAAAAGGTAGAGTTGTTGATCGGCAAGCAGCAAATGATTTGGAAGAATTTATTATTAGTCGGAAATAATAATTAAAAAAAGTTTAACTTTTTGGGTGTAAACTTAACCATTAGAGAGATGCACCCAGAGGGATTTGAACCCGCGACCCCCTGCTTACAAGGCAGGTGCTCTACCAGACTGAGCTATGGATGCATGAGATTTGGTTTTATTTTTGGTTTTTAAGAGTTTCGCAAACCAATGGCGAGAGGAGATTTTCACCTCGTTTTTACGGGAAAAACGAGACTAAAACATCGCGTCTGCCTAGTGGCGAGAGGGGGATTTGAACCCCCGACTTTCCGCTCATGAAACGGACGCTCTGCCAGACTGAGCTACCTCGCCGATTTAGCTCTTAGATTTGACTTTATAAGTATAACGCTTTAGGGAATGAGAAGTCTTATATAATTTTTTTAGTTAATTCTCTCATGGTTAAGCAAATTAAATTGAATTATTCTCTTGGAGATTTAGAGCCTTACATTGATAAGGAAACTATGAATGTTCATTACAATAAGCATCATGCAGCATATACTAAGAAGACAACTTCGATTTTGGATGAATTGAAAATTCGCAGCAATAATCCTCAAGTTGTGTTCAAGCGAGCATCTAAGAATGCTGATTTGAGAAATAATGGTGGTGGATGGTGGAATCATAACTTCTTTTTTGAATCTCTTTGTAAACCTGGAACAAATAAAATTTCTGCGGATTTCAAAGCAATTATTTCTGAAAACTTTGGCTCGTATGATAACTTTGTTGAAGAGTTTTCAAACGCTGCAGCAACACAATTTGGTTCTGGCTGGGCTTGGCTTGGAAAAAAGAAAGATGGTTCTTTAGAGATTTATTCAACAGCGAATCAAGATAATTGTTTTATGGATGTAAACAAAATTTCATCAACTCCTATTTTATGTTTGGATGTTTGGGAGCATGCTTACTATTTGAAGTATCAGAATCGCCGACCGGAGTATGTCAAGAACTTTTACAATGTAATTGATTGGTCTGTTGTTGAGAAGAGATATAACGCTTAAGCGTAATTCTTTTAAATCTCTGAACGAGTTCAAAATTATGGCAAGAAGTTGGAAAGGAAGTTATTTTTCAGTTGATGAACGAAAGCTGGAAATTGTTGACTTTGATCCTTTGGAAAACAGATTACCTGATGATCTGATGGATTTTGAATCGGAACTATATGGTGGTTGGCCGACTTACGATGGCTCCAATATTACTTGGGAATTTGAGCCGGCGTCTGGTGAAACAAATGTTATGCCTCTCGCGCTTGAAGATATTGATGCTTTTGATTTTGGGTTGTGGTTGGATAACAAGCCTGAGAAATATCGAATAGGTATCTTGTCAAGACATGAGGACGATGTTTACATATTTATGAGTATGCCTCTTAAAGATAATGGAACAGTTTATACTTCTGCTGAACATATAACTCAATTTATTAATATGAGCCGTCAATTAGACTCTGTCTAAATAAAGCTTATATATTTCTAAGATTAAGTTTACTATGGTACATAACCTTAGAGAATTAGTTACTCAAATTGAGGAAGATTTTAATAAATATAGAAGCCTGGCTGATGTAGGTCGTAAGCTAACATTCAAAGGTCAGCTTTCTGGAAAGATTCAAAGAGCCAGAAGAATGATTTCGGATATTCAGACTCGCGGAGGAGGAATCCCTGAAAAATTTAGTGATTTGATTTCTACAAGCGAGATTAAAGAAATGAATGCTAAATTAAATTCTATTGAAAATCGCTTAGCAAGAGATAGAGTCGGTGCGCAATGAGTCAAATAATACCGGAAAGAGTTATTATTAGAGGGTCGATGAGGGTGAAGAACCCCAATACTCTATTTAACGAGCTTGGGTCAAAAGATTTTTACGCATTTAAGTTTAATCGAGTAAATGATGCTAGAGAATTTGAAAGTGTTGAAGTGAAACCTATCTCGGAGTTTAATGCAAAGAGTGGTGAAGATTTGATATCTAAAATGGAAGATAGTGATTTTACATATTTTGGAACGATGGATCGAGTCGAAGACAGATATAGATTGAGAGTTTATAACCTTGTCAATCGTGCAGCGTTAATTGAGTTCTTTAATCAGTTGGTTTGATGGACGGGCCAATATCTCGCTTTTACGGAAAAAGCGAGCCAAAACAAATTCTAAATGGACGGGCCGAGATTCGAACTCGGGGCCTCTCCGCTGCCAGCGAAGCGCTCTGACCGGACTGAGCTACCTCGCCGTTTTAGCTTTTTTGCAGGATTTATAAACATAACGCTTTCAGAAATGATAATTTTAAATTGGA